>NZ_JAGS01000006.1 GCF_000526775.1 Ruminococcus albus AD2013 | reverse complement strand
TATTAAAAGGGCAAAACAAAACACGACAATAAAATTTGCAAGTAGAGGGGATCAAATTATGTCAAACAGATTATTTCAAAGCGTTGTTCATCAGATGCGAGACACTATCGACTGCGTTATCGGTGTAATTGACGAGACTGCGACCATAATCGCCTGCTCGGAACTGGCACAGGTAGGTACAACTAATGAGTTCGTTTCGCTCGATCTGGGAGACTCCCATGATATCTTTGTGCGTGACGGCTACACCTACAAGCCTTTCGGCGCTCACATGAAGCCCGATTATGCTGTATTCGTTGAAGGCACTGACGAAGTGGCTGCAAAGTATGCGAGCATACTGGCTATCACTCTGTCCAGCATCAAGCAGTATTATGATGAGAAGTACGACAGAAACAACTTCATCAAGAATGTTGTACTCGACAATGTTCTGCCCGGTGATGTTCATGTCAAGGCGAGAGAACTGCACTTCAGCTCGGATATCTCGAGAGGTTGTTCTGCTTATAAGGATCGTTTCTTCAAACGATGTTTCTGCATACGATGTTATCCAGAACCTGTTTCCCCGACAAGAACAAGGATTTTGTCTTCAATATAACCGAGAGGCGACATCGTACTGGTAAAGGAAGTTGCCGCAGGTGTTGAGACAAAGGATCTGGAAAAGCTGGCAAGAAGTATCTCGGATACTCTGTCAAGCGGAATTCTATACAAGAGTAAATGTCGGCATCGGTACTGTTATCGAGGGCGTCAGGGATCTTGCGCGTTCTTTCAAGGAAGCTCAGGTATCTCTCGAAGTCGGCAAGGTGTTCGATACTGACAAGAATATCGTTTCCTACGATGATCTGGGTATCGCTAGGCTGATATACCATCTGCCTACTACCCTGTGCGAGACTTTCCTGAAGGAAGTATTCAAGAAGGGCTCTATAGATTCTCTCGATCACGAGACACTGTTCACTATACAGAAGTTCTTCGAGAACAACCTGAACGTGTCCGAGACTTCGAGAAAACTGTTCGTACACAGAAATACTCTTGTGTACAGACTTGAAAAGATCAAAAAACTCACCGGGCTCGACCTGAGAGAGTTTGACCACGCGATCATTTTCAAGATCGCACTCATGGTGAAGAAGTATCTCTCCGCCAACCCCGTCAAATTCTAAGGAAAAGCCTGTGGGTACGGGCGTTTATGTCCGTAAACTTTAAGGCGGTGTAAAATTTTGGTAGAGTTTCAGGATGTGTCGGTCACCTATAATTCAAGCGGGTGTCGATGCGTTAAACAAGATCAATCTCAAGATCAATGACGGCGATTTCGCTTTCGTGGTCGGACCCTCGGGTGCGGGTAAATCCACCCTTATCAAGCTGGTACTTAAAGAAATAGATGCGACCAGCGGAACTGTTCTGGTAAACGGCTTCAATCTGAAAAAACTCAGAAGAGGCAAAGTACCTGCGCTGAGAAGAACTATCGGCGTTGTATTCCAGGATTTCAGACTTATACCAACTATGACGGTATATGAGAACGTGGCATTCGTGCTGCGTGTTATAGACGCTCCCGCAAAGTATATCAGGAGCAGAGTACCTTATGTTATAAGCCTTGTAGGTCTTTCGGACAAGGCTAAGTGTTATCCTACCGAGCTTTCGGGCGGTGAGCAGCAGCGTGTGGCATTGGCAAGAGCCCTTGTCAACGATCCCCAGCTGATAATCGCGGATGAGCCTACGGGTAACATCGACCCTGCGCTTTCTTACGAGATAGTTGAGTTGCTGAAAAGCATCAACGAATGCGGTACCACCATACTGATGGTAACTCACGAGCATGATCTGGTGCGCTATTTCGGCGGACGTATCATCAATATCAACAAGGGAAGCATTGACTTCGATGAGGTAGTAGGAGGTGCGCAGGATGAAAGCTAGCAGCCTTCGTTACCTTGTCCATCAGGGCGTTTCAGGTATATGGAAAAACAGGATGATGACTTTCGCTTCGTTCTGTATATTTGCTTGTCAGCCTGCTTATGGTCGGTCTGGCGAGCCTTACCGCGATAAATCTCACAAGGATAATAAGCGGTATCGAAGACAAGAGTGAGGTAGTAGTCGTTATAAACGACAATGCTACCGAGGAAAACGAAAAGGAACTGAAAGAGCATCTCAAGGCTATACCCAATGTTAATACGATAGAGCTTTACAGCAAGGAAGAAGCCTGGAAGGGTATGCTCGACAGTATGACAGAGGAAGAACGCGCATTTTTCAAGTATGCGGATGAGAACCCTCTGCCCGACACTTACAGACTGACTGTCAAGGATATTGAGATAATGAGTGATACCACCGCTCAGATCGAAAACACTTGACTACGTTGATTCCACACAGTCACCTACATCTTTTGCAGATGTGCTTATCAGTATCAGAAGAATATTCTCGATAATAGCTGTGGCTGTTGTGTGTCTGCACTTGTCGTAGTAAGTCTGGTAATTATCTCCAATACCACCAGGGCAAGCGTTTTTGCAAGACGTAAGGAGATAAATATAATGAAATATGTCGGGCGCGACCAATGCGTTCATAAGGATACCTTTCTTTGTGGAAGGCATGATAGTTGGTCTGGTTGCGGCTATCGGTGCGCTGCTTATGACAAAATTTGCCTATGAGGGTGTTTACAACATCTTCAGTGATGACTCGGTAATATGGGTCATCATGGGTATGAAGAAGCTCTACTCATTCAAGGAGCTGCTGTTCCCCGTAAGTATATCTTATCTTGCAGCAGGTGCCGTTATCGGCGCAGTAGGTACTTCTATCAGTACAGGCAAACACCCCTCAAGGTGTAATAACAATAAGCGCGATAAGGGAGATAAAGCGCTTATCGAATTGACAGATCAGGCAGGGGACGGGGTCGATCGTTTTCTGCCTTTTTCTTTAGGAAATTGTTGTGGCATTTTTCTGAACAAACAAAAAATCGACGTTTTGTGTAAAGATCCTGCGGGAATAAAAAAGATAGAAATACCCGCAGTATTACGGAGGAATTCAAAATGAGCAAACTGACAGGCTTTAAGAAGGCAGCAGCGTGTACAGCAGCTGTAATTATCTGCGCTTCAGCTTTTTCAGGTGCAGGTAACGGTATGATCAATGCGGACCCGCGGTCATGGCTTGAGTTCGGAGCTTCAGGATAATTATAAGGATATCGCTTCAAAGAAGAAGAACATCGATGAACTTATAGCTAAGCAGGAAGAACTCGACAAGAAAATTGGCCGATACCAAAGAACGATATCTCTGCAGAGCAAGAAAAACAAGGAAGCTATCGGAGGAGCAGATTAGCAACAGTACAGAAGACTAATACTCCGCACTGAATGAGACTATTTCTGAAACCCAGGACGAGATATCTGCACTGGAGGTCTCAAATTTGGCGGAGAAAGAAGTTCAGGTAGCTGAACAGCACGAGCAGATAGTACAGGGCGTGGGCGAGGTTTCAAGGTAAGGCTGCAAGGCTATGTACGTTTGCCAGGCAATGAATACATATTCGGGATATCATCATCGGTGCTTTCGGATTTTTATGATATGCTCATGAAGATGGAAGCTGGTCAAGAGAGAGTTGCCGAGCACGATGATAATATGAATAGATGATCTTATTCGCAACTGAAGGATCAGTATGAAGCGGACGAGGCTGAAACCTCAATGCGCAGAAGGCTGAACTGGAAGTTAAGCAGGCTGATCTTGAAACACAGAAGGAAGCTAACGAAAAGCAGAGGGACAAGCTTGCTCAGCTTGTTTCGGAGAGCCAGATCAGTATCGATAAGATGAGTGAGAATAAGGAACTGTATGAAAACAATCTTGCTATAATTGAGCAGGAGAGAAAGCAGTTTGAGAAGGACCTTGATGACCTCTATAAGGAGCGTCAGGCGATCAAGGCTGAAGAAAAGAAAAAGGCTGACGAGGAGAAGGCTCGTCAGGAAGAAGAACGCAGGAAGAAGGAAGAAGAGGAAAAGGCTCGTGAGGAAGCTGAAAAGCGTCAGCGCGAGGAAGATGCCAAGAAGGCTGAGCAGGACGATAACGACGTTCAGGACAACGATGATGTTGACGATAACGCGGGAAGCAATAATGTTGACGCAGATGACGGCGACATTAGCAACAGCGCATCGGATGATGATGACAGCGCCGAATACGTTCCACCCGCCACCGGCACCCTCGGCGGGCAAGAATGCGGCTTACGGCTACACAAACTCGAAGTCCAATCTGACATGGCCTGTACCCGGTCACTATAATATCTCCTTTGGATTTGGCTGGCGTAACTCCGGTTCCCTTTACGGCAACCACAAGGGTATTGATATCTATGACAGCCAGATATACAATGCAGAGATCTGTGCGGCTGAGGAAGGTACAGTCATAAGAGTTGAGAACTACTGTACTCACGATTACGGCAAGAACTACTCTTGCGGCTGCGGCGGCGGATACGGCAGATACTGCATTATTGAGCATCCCGATGGAAAGTGGACACTTTACGGTCATGCAAACAATATCATCGTATCTGTTGGTCAGCACGTAGAAAAGGAGCAGGTAATCGGTTATGTCGGCTCTACGGGTCATTCTACCGGACCTCATACCCATTTCGAGGTACAGGTAGATATGGGCGGCTATATGGCTCAGGTTGACCCCTCTAACTATGTATAATTTCTGTTAGTATCAAGCGGCATAGATAATATGCCGCTATGATGCTTTACAGCTTCTTCTTTTTGCCTAAAAGGAGTGTAAAATGAGCAAGCGTAAGGGCTTTATTAGGATACTGTCGCTGTCGGCGGCGGTTTGCATAACGTTCACTGCGGTCAGCAGCGGTATAAACGCTGAAAAGGTCAATGCGGATTATGACTACGGTTATGATTACGGCTACGACTATGGCGGATATACAAACTATGATTACAGCGGCGGCTATGGCTACGATACCTACAGCGGTGACTACGGTTACAGTGATGATTACGGCTACAGCGGGGATGATTACGGTTACAGCGGTGACTATGGTTACAGCGGTGATTATAGTGGTGTGACTACGGCTGGACAGACCCGAATCAGACCTGGACCGATCCTGATCAGACATGGACGGACAACGGACAGTCGGGGACGACCGATAATACAGCAGTGACACAGACACCTGCTGACAGCGGGGCTGTCACGGGGAAGAGCGATGTTACAAAGCACGCTGAGGATCTGAGGTATATCATCGGCAAGCAGTCGGCACTGAAAGTTGAGATATCCGATGCGGAGACTGCTATCCGTGAGGAGGAAAAGATGCTCAAGAGCATCAGAAAGCGCACGGAAGAGCTGGATAACGAGCTGTATATCCTCAACAGGTCGATGTCAGTGCTGGAATTGCAGGTCAACAGCAACAGGCGTGAACTTGACCGTATAAACGGCAATATCGAAAACGGCGTGGAACGCCTGAAAATGAGGATGAGGGCTCTTTATCTTTCGGGCTCCGATTCTTATACCACGGTACTGCTGGAATCCAACAGCTTTTATGATATCCTTATGCGCATGGAGCTTATCAAGCGCGTAGCGGAACATGATGACCGAATAATCGAAGAACTTTACGCTTTGCAGGATACCTGTCAGGCAAAGCAGGCAAATCTTGATAAACAGCAGGCTGAACTTGACAAGCAGTATGCTCTGTTTGATGCGAAGAAAGCAAAGCTTGATGAGATATACAATTCATCGGCACAGGCTAAGGAACTTCTTAGAGAAAAGCAGAAGAAACTGAAAGAGCAGGAAGCTCAGTTCAATCTGGAGAAGATAAAGACAGCTGAAAGTCTTGGCGCGATATTAATGCCGACTATCGGTGCTGTGCCTTTCGATGAAGAAGTTGCGGCGACGGAAGAACTTGCCAACGAGAGGCTGAAAGAACTTCACGAGAACATCAAGCAGCGTGTCAAGGACGGCGAGGAGATACCCGAAAATGAGCCGACTTATACCTTTGCATGGCCTGTTCCTCAGGACTATACCATAAATTCGGGCGTGGGCGCGCGCTGGGGCACTTACCATAAGGGCGTTGATATCAACGGCGACCACGGATATGAGATACACGCCTGTGAGACAGGTACTGTCATAATGACGAACACAACCTGTACCCATGACTACGGCAAGTACGAATCCTGCGGCTGCGGCGGCGGATATGGCAACTTCATAATAATCGACCACGGCAATGATTTCCTGACCCTGTACGGACATCTTACAAAGGTGCTTGTTGAACCCGGGGCGATGTTTGTTAAGACAGGGCGACCCTTATCGGGACTGATGGGTACAACGGGTTATTCCACAGGCGATCATCTGCATCTGGAGATAAGGTATCAGGGGATATGTGCTCAATCCTATCAAATTATCTGGATCTGGACTATTGATCCTAACGGCGGTGACAGACCTCTTGTTAACGATAAGGACGAAGATACCATTACCGTTTGTTGAGACTAACAAGGACAAGAAGGACGAGAGTTCCAAAGCTGACGAGGAAAAGAAGAACGAAAGCTCCAAGGGCTGAAGAAGATAAGAAGGTCGAAAGTTCAAAGAAAGGAAACAGACTCCAAAAAGGAGACCGATCCCAACGATGACCTGAGTCCTCGGGGCCAGAGGGGTACATTTGATGTATGCTTTGCTGTTTACAGTGAGAAAAAAACATAAATATTATCAGCAGGCGGAAATGTGATGTTTCCGCTGCTTTTTAGCGTGTTGCGGAGATTTGCGGCGGAAGTTTTCCTGGTCAGGGCAGACAAGCAGCCTTTTCAGGGTTGACTAAAACGGTGGAAATATGTTATAATTATATAAATTTTTATTGTAGGGAATGACCAAATTCCCGGACAAGTGCTGTGTATCGGAGAATACCCGAAAAACAGCGGAAAAAGGAGGTTAGTCTTTTATGAAAATGACAGTCAGTCAGGCTATGGTCGAATGTTTGAAGGCAGAGGAGATAAAGGTCGTCTACGGCTACCCAGGTGCGGGCTATCTGGCCCGTTTTACGATGGCTCTGCTTGACGCTGACAAGGATATAAAGCACGTTCTGGTAAGGCATGAAGCCAACGGCGGTCATGCAGCCAGCGGATACGCAAGGATATCGGGAAAGCCCGCGGTCTGTATAGCGACTTCCGGTCCCGGTGCGGTGAACCTGATAACCGCCATCGCAACAGCTTATGCTGATTCCATACCGATAGTCTGCATAACAGGTCAGGTAAACACCGACCAGATAGGTTCCGATGTCTTTCAGGAGGGCTGACGTAACAGGTGCGGCTGAACCCTTTGTGAAACACAGCCTATCTTCTTAAAAACCCCGATGATGTGGGCAGAGTGTTCAAGGAAGCTTTCTATATCGCAGGTACGGGCAGACCCGGCCCTGTGCTGATAGATGTGCCAATGGACGTTCAGAAGATGATGGTGGATTTCAAATATCCCAAAAAGTGCGAGATACGCAGCTACAAGCCCACAGGCAAGGGCAACGCTTTGCAGGTGAAGAGAGTCACCGAAGCGCTGAGAACAGCTGAAAAGCCCCTTATATGCATCGGCGGCGGTGTGTTCGCTTCAAATGCACAGAATGAGGTAGTTGAGCTTTCAAAGAAGCTGAACATACCGGTTATCCACAACCATGATGGGTATATCCGTTTTTGCAGACGAAGACCCTCCTTTATGTGGGCATGATAGGTACTCACGGTACAAAGCTGGCGAATTACGCTGTGAACGCTTGTGATACCCCTGTTCCTGGTGGGTGCCCGTGTGGGGTGGACCGTGCTGTCAAAACGCCCCTGGAACTGGAAAAAGATACCAAGATACTCCACATAGATATCGACCCTGCGGAGATAGGCAAGAATATCGGTGCTGACCTGCCGCTGGTAGGCGATGCGAAAATGGTACTCAGGCCAGATGCTTGATTATCTTGAAAAGCACCCCGAGGGCAATGCAGACCATACAGAGTGGCTGAAACACATCGATGAAAAGCGCGTGCCTGCGGAGTTTGTAAAGCCTGTCAAGGGTACTGTCAATCCCAAGGAGTTCTTACAGAGACTTTCCGAGCGTATGCCTGCGGACGTTAATATCTGCGCTGACGTCGGACAGAAACCAGATATGGACAAGCAGATATCAGTTCAAAAAGGGCGGCCGCTTCCTGACATCAGGCGGAATGGGTACTATGGGATATTCTCTGCCTTGTGCCATAGGCGCTAAAATGGCGGACGAGAGCCGTATAACCGTAGCTGTCTGCGGTGACGGCGGTTTCCAGATGAATATGATGGAGCTGGCAACTGCGGTGCAGTATGGTGTTGATGTCAAGGTGGTAGTATTCAAAAATACAAGGCTCGGCATGGTAAGAGAACTTCAGACCAAGGGCTACAACGACAGACAGATGGCGGTATTCCTTGACGGTTCACCTGATTTTGTAAAGCTGGCTGAAGCTTACGGCATACCTGCAATAAGGGTAACGGATAAGAAGTCCGAGGAAAAGGCTATCGAGAAACTGGCGACCGAGAAAGGTATGCTGGTGTGCGAGGTAGTCGTTGACAAGGATTTCCCCACGCTTTAAGAGGTGCGATATGCTGCATTATAAGATACTCAGTTACGGCAATGACTTCGACTGGGGGACTGCTGGTAGGTCTTATCTCCCTGAGAGATGAGAACGAGATAGACAGGCAGTTTGAAAAAAGGCTGAACAGTCTTGAAAAGGAAGAAACCCTTTGCCGATGATATGTCCGCAAGGCTTATGGCTGAGCTGGATAATTCCCGAAGGACAGGGGAGTATGCTGTCATAACGCCTAAAGGCAAGGGCTGCATAACCTGTCTGGCTTCTTCGATCAAATTCGGGCTGATGGTGCTGGATTCGGAGAAGGGACGGACAGGCCTGTCATAACAAAGGCGGGAGCTGTCAATGGAGGGGGGGCGGGGGGGGCATGTTAGAACGAGGGGGCGGGGGTGTCGGGGGGGGGCATGGCGACTAATTATAGAATCGGCACGAGGGTGCTGGGTGGAAGCCGGGAGTTATTTTATATTCTGTTACCCTTTGATATTCCAGTTGTACAGCCATCGCCTGTTGGACCAGCGACCAGCGAGAGCACCTCTCTCAGCTGACCGCACTCGTTGTCCGTCAGCACAAGAGTATGTTCACCTCTCTCCGACAGCCATTCCAGCACCTGCCATTGACAGCTTCCCGCCTTTGTTATGACAGGCTGTCCGTCCTTCTCCGAATCCAGCACCATCAGCCCGAATTTGATCGAAGAAGCCAGACAGGTTATGCAGCCCTTGCCTTTAGGCGTATGACAGCATACTCCCCTGTCCTTCGGGAATTATCCAGCTCAGCCATAAGCCTTGCGGACATATCATCGGCAAAGGGGTTCTTCCTTTTCAAGACTGTTCAGCCTTTTTTCAAACTGCCTGTCTATCTCGTTCTCATCTCTCAGGGAGATAAGACCTACCAGCAGTCCCCCAGTCGAAGTCATTGCCGTAACTGAGTATCTTATAATGCAGCATATCGCACCTCTTAAAGCGTGGGGAAATCCTTGTCAACGACTACCTCGCACACCAGCATAACCTTTCTCGGTCGCCAGTTTTCTCGATAGCCTTTTCCTCGGGACTTCTTATCCCGTTTACCCTTATTGCAGGTATGCCGTAAAGCTTCAGCCAGCTTTACAAAATCAGGTGAACCGTCAAGGAATACCGCCATCTGTCTGTCGTTGTAAGCCCTTTGGTCTGAAGTTCTCTTACCATGCCGAGCCTTGTATTTTTGAATACTACCACCTTGACATCAACACCATACTGCCACCCGCAGTTGCCAGCTCCATCATATTCATCTGGAAAACCGCCGTCACCGCAGGACAGCTACGGTTATACGGCTCTCGTCCGCCATTTTAGCGCCTATGGCACAAGGCAGAGAATATCCCATAGTACCCATTCCGCCTGATGTCAGGAAGCGGCCGCCCTTTTTGAACTGATATCTGCTTGTCCCATATCTGGTTCTGTCCGACGTCAGCGCAGATATTAACGTCCGCAGGCATACGCTCGGAAAGTCTCTGTAAGAACTCCTTGGGATTGACAGTACCCTTGACAGGCTTTACAAACTCCGCAGGCACGCGCTTTTCATCGATGTGTTTTCAGCCACTCTGTATGGTCTGCATTGCCCTCGGGGTGCTTTTCAAGATAATCAAGCATCTGCCTGAGTACCATTTTCGCATCGCCTACCAGCGGCAGGTCAGCACCGATATTCTTGCCTATCTCCGCAGGGTCGATATCTATGTGGGAGTATCTTGGTATCTTTTTCCAGTTCCAGGGGCGTTTTGACAGCACGGTCCACCCACACGGGCACCCACCAGGAACAGGGTATCACAAGCGTTCACAGCGTAATTCGCCAGCTTTGTACCGTGAGTACCTATCATGCCCACATAAAGAGGGTCTTCGTCTGCAAAAACGGATATACCCATCATGGTTGTGATAACCGGTATGTTCAGCTTCTTTGAAAGCTCAACTACCTCATTCTGTGCATTTGAAGCGAACACACCGCCGCCGATGCATATAAGGGGCTTTTCAGCTGTTCTCAGCGCTTCGGTGACTCTCTTCACCTGCAAAGCGTTGCCCTTGCCTGTGGGCTTGTAGCTGCGTATCTCGCACTTTTTTGGGATATTTGAAAATCCACCATCATCTTCTGAACGTCCATTGGCACATCTATCAGCACAGGGCCGGGTCTGCCCGTACCTGCGATATAGAAAGCTTCCTTGAACACCTCTGCCCACATCATCGGGGTTTTTAAGAAGATAGCTGTGTTTCACAAAGGGTTCAGCCGCACCTGTTACGTCAGCCTCCTGAAAGACATCGGAACCTATCTGGTCGGTGTTTACCTGACCTGTTATGCAGACTATCGGTATGGAATCAGCATAAAGCTGTTGCGATGGCGGTTATCAGGTTCCACCGCACCGGGACCGGAAGTCGCTATACAGACCGCGGGCCTTTCCCGATATCCTTGCGTATCCGCTGGCTGCATGACCGCCGTTGGCTTCATGCCTTACCAGAACGTGCTTTATATCCTTGTCAGCGTCAAGCAGAGCATCGTAAAACGGGCAGATAGCCGCACCTGGGTAGCCGTAGACGACCTTTATCTCCTCTGCCTTCAAACATTCGGACCATAGCCTGACTGACTGTCATTTTTCATAAAAGACTACCTCCTTTTTCCGCTGTTTTTCGGGTATTCTCCGATACACAGCACTTGTCGGGAATTTGGGTCATTCCCTACAATAAAAATTTATATAATTATAACATATTTCCACCGTTTAGTCAACCCTGAAAGGGCTGCTGTCTGCTGACCAGAAAAACTTCCCGCAAATCTCCGCAAACACGCTAAAAAGCAGGCGGAAACATCACATTTCCGCCTGCTGATAATATTATGTTTTTTCTCACTGTAACAGCAAAGCATACATCAAATGTACCCTCTGCCCGAGGGACTCAGTCATCGTTGGGATCGGTCTCCTTTTTTGGAGTCTGTTTCCTTCTTTGAACTTTCGACCTTCTTATCTTCTTCAGCCTTGGAGCTTTCGTTCTTCTTTTTCCTCGTCAGCTTTGGAACTCTCGTCCTTCTTGTCCCTTGTTAGTCTCAACAACGGTAATGGCTATCTTCGTCCTTATCGTTAACAAGAGGTCTGTCACCGCCGTTAGGATCAATAGTCAGATCCAGATAATTGATAGGATTGAGCACATATCCCTGATACCTTATCTCCAGATGCAGATGATCGCCTGTGGAATAACCCGTTGTACCCATCAGTCCGATAAGGTCGCCCTGTCTTACAACATCGCCGGGTTCAACAAGCACCTTTGTAAGATGTCCGTACAGGGTCAGGAAAATCATTGCCGTGGTCGATTATTATGAAGTTGCCATAATCCCGCCGCCGCAGCCGCAGGATTCGTACTTGGCCGTAGTCCATGGGTTACAGGTTGTGTTCCGTCATTATGGACAGTACCTGTCTCACAGGCGTGTATCTCATATCCGTGGTCGCCGTTGATATCAACCGCCCTTATGGTAAGTGCCCCCAGCGCGCGCCCACGCCCGAAATTTATGGTATAGTCCTGAGGAACAGGCCCATGCAAAGGTATAAGTCGGCTCATTTTCGGGTATCTTCCTCGCCGTCCTTGACACGCTGCTTGATGTTCTCGTGAAGTTCTTTCAGCCTCCTCGTTGGCAAGTTCTTCCGTCGCCGCAACTTCTTCATCGAAAGGCACAGCAACCGATAGTCCGGCATTAATATCGCGCCAAGACTTTCAGCTGTCTTTATCTTCTCCAGATTGAACTGAGCTTCCTGCTCTTTCAGTTTCTTCTGCTTTTCTCTAAGAAGTTCCCTTAGCCTGTGCCGATGAATTGTATATCTCATCAAGCTTTGCTTTCTTCGCATCAAACAGAGCATACTGCTTGTCAAGTTCAGCCTGCTGTTTATCAAGATTTGCCTGCTTTGCCTGACAGGTATCCTGCAAAAGCGTAAAGGTTCTTCGATTATTCGGTCATCATGTTCCGCTACGCGCCTTGATAAGCTCCATGCGCCATAAGGATATCATAAAGCTGTTGGATTCAGCAAGTACCGTGGTATTAAGGAATCGGAGCCCGAAAGATAAAAGAGGCCCTCATCCCTCATTTCAGGCGTTCCACGCCGTTTTTCGATATTGCCGTTTATTTACGGTCAAGTTCACGCCTGTTTGCTGTTGACCTGCAATTCCAGCACTGACATCCGACCTGTTGAGATATACAGGCTCGTTATCCAGCTCTTCCGTTGCGCTTTCTCTGATGCTCTTGAGCATTCTTTTCCTCCCTCACGGATAGGCAGTCTCCGCATCGGATATCTCCAACTTTCAGTGCCGACTGGCTTGCCGATGATATACTCAGATCCTCAGCGTGCTTTGTAACATCCGCTCTTCCCCGTGACAGCCCCGCTGTCCAGCAGGTGTCTGTGTCACTGCTGTATTATCGGTCGTCCCCGGACTGTCCGTTGTCCGTCCATGTCTGATCAGGAATCGGTCCAGGTCTGATTCGGGTCTGTCCAGGCCGTAAGGTCACCACTATAATCACCGCTGTAACCATAGTCCACCGCTGTAACCGTAATCATCTCCGCTGTAGCCGTAATCATCACCTGTAACCCGTAGTCACCGCTGTAGGTATCGTAGCCATAGCCGCCGCTGTAATCATAGTTTGTATATCCGCCATAGTTCGTAGCCGTAATCATAAACCCGTTAGTCATAATCCGCATTGGACCTTTTCAGCGTTTATACCGCTGCTGACCGCAGTGAACCGTTATGCAAACCGCCGCCGACAAGCGACAGTATCCTAATAAAGCCCTTACGCTTGCTCATTTTACACTCCTTTTAGGCAAAAAAGGAAGAAGCTTGTAAAAGCATCATAGCGGCATATTATCTATGCCGCTTGATACTAACAGAAATTATACATAGTTAGAAGGGGTCAACCTGAGCCATTATAGCCCGCCCATATCTACCTGTACCTCGGAAAATGGGTATTGAGGTCCGGTAGAATGGACCCGTAGAGGCCGACATAACCGATTACCTGCTCCTTTTCTACGTGCTGACCAACAGATACGATTGATATTGTTTGCATGGACCGTAAAGTGTCCACTTTCCATCGGATGCTCAATAATGCAGTAATCTGCGTATCCGCCCGCCGCAGCCGCAAAGAGTAGTTCTTGCCGTAATCGTGAGTACAGTAGTTCTCAACTCTTATGACTGTACCTTCCTCAAGCCCGCACAGATCTCTGCATTGTATATCTGGCTTGTCATAGATATCAATACCCTTGTGGTTGCCGTAAAGGGAACCGGAGTTACGCCAGCCAAATCCAAAAGGAGATATTATAGTGACCGGGTACAGGCCATGTCAGATTGGACTTCGAGTTTGTGTAGCCGTAAGCCGCATTCTTGCCCGCCGAGGGTGCCGGTGCGGGGTGGGAACGTATTCGGCGCTGTCATCATCATCCGATGCGCTGTTTTGCTAATGTCCGCCGTCATCTGCGTCAACATTATTGCTTCCGCCGTTATCGTCAACATCATCGTTGTCCTGAACGTCCGTTATCGTCCTGCTCAGCCCTTCTTGGCCATTCTTCCTCGCGCTGACGCTTTTCGGCTTTCCTCACGAGCCTTTTCCTCTTCTTCCCTTTCTCCTGCGGTTCTTCTTCCTGACGAGCCCTTCTCCTCGTCAGCCTTTTTCTTTTCTTCAGCCCTTGATCGCCTGACGCTTCCTTATAGAGGTCATCAAGGTCCTTCTCAACTGCTTTCCTCTCCTGCTCAATTATAGCAAGATTGTTTCATACAGTTTCCTTATTCTCACTCATCTATATCGATACTGATCTGGGCTCTCCGAAAAACAAGGCTGAGGCAAGCTTGTCCCCTCTGCCTTTTCGTTAGCTTCCTTCTGTGTTTCAAGATCAGCCTGCTTAACTTCCAGTTCAAGCCTTCTGCGCATTGAGTTTCAGCCTTCGTCCCGCTTTCATACTGATCCTTCAGTGCGATAAGATCATCTATTCATATTATCATCGTTGTGCTCGGCAACTCTCTTGACCAGTTCCATCTTCATGAGCATATCATAAAAATCCGAAGCACCGATGATGATATCCGAATATGTATTATTGCCTGCAACGTACATAGCCTTGAGCCTTACCTTGAAATCGCCCACGCCCTGTACTATCTGCTCGTGCTGTTCAGCTACCTGAACTTCTTTCTCCGCAATTGAGACCTCCAGTGCAGATATCTCGTCCTGGGTTTCAGAAATAGTCTCATTCAGTGCGAGTATAGTCTTCTGTACTGTTGCTATCTGCTCCTCGATAGCTTCCTTGTTTTCTTGCTCTGCAGAGATATCGTTCTTGGTATCGGCAATTTTCTTGTCGAGTTCTTCCTGCTTAGCTATAAGTTCATCGATGTTCTTCTTCTTTGAAGCGATATCCTTATAATTATCCTGAAGCTCCGAACTCAACGCATGACCGCGGTCCGCATTGATCATACCGTTACCTGCACCTGAAAAAGCTGAAGCGCAGATAATTACAGCTGCTGTACACGCTGCTGCCTTCTTAAAGCCTGTCAGTTTGCTCATTTTGAATTCCTCCGTAATACTGCGGGTATTTCTATCTTTTTTATTCCGCAGGATCTTTACACAAAACGTCGATTTTTTGTTTGTTCAGAAAAATGCCCAAACAATTTCCTAAAGAAAAAGGCAGAAAACGATCGACCCCGTCCCCTGCCTGATCTGTCAATTCGATAAGCGCTTTATCTCCCTTATCGCGCTTATTGTTATTACACCTTGAGGTGTTTGCCTGTACTGATAGAAGTACCTACTGCGCCGATAACGGCACCTGCTGCAAGATAAGATATACTTACGGGGAACAGCAGCTCCTTGAATGAGTAGAGCTTCTTCATACCCATGATGACCCATATTACCGAGTCATCACTGAAGATGTTGTAAACACCCTCATAGGCAAATTTTGTCATAAGCAGCGCACCGATAGCCGCAACCAGACCAACTATCATGCCTTCCACAAAGAAAGGTATCCTTATGAACGCATTGGTCGCGCCGACATATTTCATTATATTTATCTCCTTACGTCTTGCAAAAACGCTTGCCCTGGTGGTATTGGAGATAATTACCAGACTTACTACGACAAGTGCAGACACAACAGCCACAGCTATTATCGAGAATATTCTTCTGATACTGATAAGCACATCTGCAAAAGATGTAGGTGACTGTGTGGAATCAACGTAGTCAAGTGTTTCGATCTGAGCGGTGGTATCACTCATTATCTCAATATCCTTGACAGTCAGTCTGTAAGTGTCGGGCAGAGGGTTCTCATCCGCATACTTGAAAAATGCGCGTTCTTCCTCTGTCATACTGTCGAGCATACCCTTCCAGGCTTCTTCCTTGCTGTAAAGCTCTATCGTATTAACATTGGGTATAGCCTTGAGATGCTCTTTCAGTTCCTTTTCGTTTTCCTCGGTAGCATTGTCGTTTATAACGACTACTACCTCACTCTTGTCTTCGATACCGCTTATTATCCTTGTGAGATTTATCGCGGTAAGGCTCGCCAGACCGACCATAAGCAGGCTGACAAGCAATATACAGAACGAAGCGAAAGTCATCATCCTGTTTTTCCATATACCTGAAACGCCCTGATGGACAAGGTAACGAAGGCTGCTAGCTTTCATCCTGCGCACCTCCTACTACCTCATCGAAGTCAATGCTTCCCTTGTTGATATTGATGATACGTCCGCCGAAATAGCGCACCAGATCATGCTCGTGAGTTACCATCAGTATGGTGGTACCGCATTCGTTGATGCTTTTCAGCAACTCAACTATCTCGTAAGAAAGCGCAGGGTCGATGTTACCCGTAGGCTCATCCGCGATTATCAGCTGGGGATCGTTGACAAGGGCTCTTGCCAATGCCACACGCTGCTGCTCACCGCCCGAAAGCTCGGTAGGATAACACTTAGCCTTGTCCGAAAGACCTACAAGGCTTATAACATAAGGTACTCTGCTCCTGATATACTTTGCGGGAGCGTCTATAACACGCAGCACGAATGCCACGTTCTCATATACCGTCATAGTTGGTATAAGTCTGAAATCCTGGAATACAACGCCGATAGTTCTTCTCAGCGCAGGTACTTTGCCTCTTCTGAGTTTTTTTCAGATTGAAGCCGTTTACCAGAACAGTTCCGCTGGTCGCATCTATTTCTTTAAGTACCAGCTTGATAAGGGTGGATTTACCCGCACCCGAGGGTCCGACCACGAAAGCGAAATCGCCGTCATTGATCTTGAGATTGATCTTGTTTTAACGCATCGACACCGCTTGAATTATAGGTGACCGACACATCCTGAAACTCTACCAAAATTTTACACCGCCTTAAAGTTTACGGACATAAACGCCCGTACCCACAGGCTTTTCCTTAGAATTTGACGGGGTTGGCGGAGAGATACTTCTTCACCATGAGTGCGATCTTGAAAATGATCGCGTGGTCAAACTCTCTCAGGTCGAGCCCGGTGAGTTTTTTGATCTTTTCAAGTCTGTACACAAGAGTATTTCTGTGTACGAACAGTTTTCTCGAAGTCTCGGACACGTTCAGGTTGTTCTCGAAGAACTTCTGTATAGTGAACAGTGTCTCGTGATCGAGAGAATCTATAGAGCCCTTCTTGAATACTTCTTCAGGAAAGTCTCGCACAGGGTAGTAGGCAGATGGTATATCAGCCTAGCGATACCCAGATCATCGTAGGAAACGATATTCTTGTCAGTATCGAACACCTTGCCGACTTTCGAGAGATACCTGAGCTTCCTTGAAAGAACGCGCAAGATCCCTGACGCCCTCGATAACAGTACCGATGCCGACATTTACTCTTGTATAGAATTCGCTTGACAGAGTATTCCGAGATACTTCTTGCCAGCTTTTCCAGATCCTTTGTCTCAACACCTGCGGCAACTTCCTTTACCAGTACGATGTCGCTCTCGGTTATATTGAAGACAAAATCCTTGTCTTGTCGGGGAACAGGTTCTGGATAACATCGTATGCAGAAAACATCGTTTGAAGAAACGATCCTTATAAGCAGAACCAACTCTCGAGATATCCGAGCTGAAGTGCAGTTCTCTCGCCTTGACATGAACATCACCGGGCAGAACATTGTCGAGTACAACATTCTTGATGAAGTTGTTCTTGTCGTACTTCTCATCATAATACTGCTTGATGCTGGACAGAGTGATAGCCAGTATGCTCGCATACTTTGCAGCCACTTCGTCAGTGCCTTCAACGAATACAGCATAATCGGGCTTCATGTGAGCGCCGAAAGGCTTGTAGGTGTAGCCCGTCACGCACAAAGATATCATGGGAGTCTTCCCAGAATCGAGCGAAACGAACTCATTAGTTGTAACCTACCTGTGCCAGTTCCGAGCAGGCGATTAATGGTCGCAGTCTCGTCAATTACACCGATAACGCAGTCGATAGTGTCTCGCATCTGATGAACAACGCTTTGAAATAATCTGTTGACATAATTTGATCCCCTCTACTTGCAAATTTTATTGTCGTGGTTTTGTTTTGCCCTTTTAATAGCAAAACATTCGCCTTACAATAATTATAACAAAAAAATCAGGATTTTGCAAGTCTTTTATATTAAAAAGCGTAGATTTCTCAAAAAAACTTTTCACTTTGACCGAAATCACCCATTCGAGCTTTCGATATGTTACAAATTGTAACATATTTTTCTCCCGAATGTGTGAATATATTGTAAAATCGAAAGTCTCATTGTGTATTTTCAACAAATTCAGCCAATGAAATTCTACATGAGCGATACTATTTTGTAACCATTGAACATTTTGTTGATAAGCATCGATCGAGGTGCATTTTAACAAAAAAACAGACTGCCGTATGGACAGTCTGTCACTTTTATTCAGATCGAAATTATCTTGCTTCCTCAGCGAAGCCGCTGTCAACCAGATCAACCAGACCCTTTACAGCTTCTTCCTCGTCAGCGCCGTCAGCGATGATCTTGATAGTAGTACCGCCAACGATACCCAGTGAAAGAATACCCAGCAGGCTCTTAGCGTTTACTCTTCTGTCCTCTTTCTCGA
>NZ_JAGS01000005.1:300000-387527 GCF_000526775.1 Ruminococcus albus AD2013 | reverse complement strand
CATATAGAATATGGATATGATTATGCGCATGATTAATAACATTTTATTTCAACTAAATTAGGAGTGGTAAAATGAAGTCATATACCAAAATTTTTTCTGTTACTGCTGCACTTGTAACTGCAGAAGAGATTGAATCAGAACTTAATATGCCACCAATGGTCATCACGTAACTATCATTGATAGCTGCGTTATTGATAATATAAATAAAAGGAGTTTACTCAATGAGTTCATTCAAAAGAATTGCATCAACAGCAGCCGCTGTTGTACTCACGTTTACAGGGACTGTTTTCAGTTCTCCAATTGCTTCAAACATTTCCTATGTTTTTTCCTGCTTCAATTACAGCAGAAGCCATCTCTGTTGATCAGTACGAAACCTTTTATTGTACTGATACATATGGTACATGGAAATTCGCTCTTTATCACGGCGAAAAAAGCCAATATTCAAGAAAAGATACCAGTAAAATGACTTATACAGATCCAAAGGTTTATATATGTCAGTTCACACCCAAGAATAAGAATAATTGCCCCTATGTTAGTCTTCCGACGACTGTAAGTGGCTCTGTAAAAGATTTTAACAACAAATCTTTTACAATTGATAAGGCTCAGGTAGTAGGAATCAACTATGGAGCTTTCCAAGATAGTAATGTGGAATCTGTATTTATTCCTGCTTACATCGAAGTTATTGAACACAATGCATTTATGAATTGCAAAAAGCTTACAACCGTATCATTTGGTAACGGTTCAGCATTAAAAAGGATAAATGGTGATGTTTTTGCAAACTGTTCATCATTAAAATACATAACACTACCTAGCAAATTGGAGTTTTTAGGAGGATGTTTTTCCGGTTGCACATCTTTGACAAATATTAATATTCCTTCAAAAGTTAAAGAGGTTCAGGAAGGATGTTTTGAAAACTGTGTATCATTAAGGAATATCAATTGTAACCTTAACACCACAAAGATCATGGGAAGAGCTTTTGTTGGATGCAATCAATGGAGAACAATTAATTTTGAAGATGTTTCACTGGGATATGATATAAATCCAAAGTTTAAAAAAATGTTTTCTAGTTTAAATGTCGGAGATATTACTTATTGATCGATGACGTGATGAAAACGCCAGATAAGGACCACAAGCGGAATTTTTAAAACCGCCCGGCTGTCATGATGATTATGAAAGAGTTAAAGCACTTAATGATTGGATATGTCAAAAAGTATATTATGATTAGAGAAGGCAATTCTCTTGACAACCACGCTGATTATTCAGTTTATTTGACGCATAATACTGCTATGTGCTGGGTATGCACAAGCGTTTGCCTCTTTTAGCTCAAAGTATTGATATAGAGACATTGTTGTTTCCAGCGGCAGTCATGCATGGAACATTGTAAAACTTGGTAACAATTATTATCACCTTGATGTAACATGGAATGACGATCCAGATGATAGAAACAGGTACAAAATGGAATTATAATTTGGTTTTTTGAGAGATGATCAGTTTACTAAATCTGAACAGAAAAACCATAGGTCGTGGAATACATACAACTTGGTGAATTGTACTGTAAAAAATAAGAGCTATTCTAGTATTTCCAAAATGTAACATAAAACACGGTGATGGTAACTGCGACGGTTATGTCAACAAATCTGATTATAATCTTCTCAGAGACTATCTTTCAAAAAAGAAACCCAAAAATAGAGAACATTTATATGTTTGATATGGAATGGTGATGCGTAAGATAGATCAAACCGATCTTTCAGCATTAGGTTTGCTTGTATAATTCTTTATAGTGTTTAAGGGACTATTGCACTCCCCAGAAAGAAAGAGCTTAGCGACCTCAAAAGGAGGAGCTAAGCTCTTGGTTTTGTGGTATGATGTAATTACAATAAACATCAAACCAACGAAAGGGTTGTACGTTATTCAAATACAGTCAAAAAAACGACATACGTCATGACTTGGGTAAGTGCGTCCTTGAGTTTGGTCTCATCATTTACATAACGTGACAATTTGAATATTTTTAGACAAAAGTTAAGAGGCTGCTGCGGTGCAACAGCCTCTTATTGTTGCTCAGTGTTTGAAAATTCATCTGCATCTCCCGATAACAAAGTAAAATCGAGCTGTATGCTCTTTTCCCTTATTATCAGAAAATGTTATGACAGAACCCATATCCTCTGATGAGTGCATTGCAGGTTCTATTGATGTTACGTTTGCTTTCTTGTCCAGAAAACGCTTGACATGAGCCTTTAAAAGACTCTTCATTGACTCGACATTACTGCCGAGCTCCAATATCGAAATCTATCGTCTATTGTTTTAGTAAGAAATGTGACATTCATATGTAAAATACTCCTTTCGGGAGCATGTACACAACAGCGCCGGGTACATGCCTCCGTAAAAATTTGATAAATAATATGATAAGTGGAATATATTACACAGTGACAATGAGGTGAGAATCACTGTGAGAATAAGGAAGGAAATTGAAAAAGAGATTTGATAAGTGCGTTCGATAAGTATATGTACATTCCTAAAAGGAAAATTATAGAGTAGGTAAGATATATGATAATGGCTTAATAATTTATTATAGCCTTGAAACGGTAGTTAATATCGATAGTTGGAGGGTTTAGAACATCGATATAGAGCAAGCAATTAATGATCTCCAGTTATCAATCGTTATCTCTGATTATATTGTAGAAGAAAATTCACTCAGATAAAAACAAGCTTTTTTTTATTTTTTTATCATTTATTATTTTCTGATATAATTTAATCGAAAGATAAAATTGAAAAATTGGAGCGAAAAATTTGAAGGATCCACTCTTAAACAAAGGAGAAATGATATAAATGAAAAATAACAGTATTCTCAAAATAATTTCCGTAAAAAACATCACTTAAGCACATCGGGAATGGGCTATACCGCGGAAATTGCCCTTTTTTGCGAAACTAATACAGCTATACGTTTTTGAAAAAAGAAAAACTGCTATCATTGTTTTAACTGCGCCAAAAATGGAGATCAGGCGAGATTCATGAATGAAAATAAGATCCATTACAAAGATGCGTTGGAAAGAAAAAATCATGTGATACATACCAAATCCTGCGATTTAAAAACTTTTTATGAGTTGAATTACGAAGCTGCAAAATTCTTTTTTGAAAGGTTATTTTCAAAAAAAGGAAAATGTATGCCTGGATTATCTTATAAATAAAAGAGGTCTTACAAACAGAGACCATATGTAATTACAGAATGGGTTATGCAGATGGAAATTTTCACATCACTAAAAGAACATATGCTTGGATTAGGATACACGATCGAACAGCTTCTTCAAAGCTCACTGGTTACAGTATCCAAAAACGATGAGATCATTGATTTTTTTAATAACAGAGCTATGTTTCCCTTTTATAGATATAAACGGAAAATATCATCGGATTTGGTGGCAGAAAACTAGATGGTGATAACAATTTTAAGTATCTAAATATCAAAAACACACCATTGCTATACCAAAAAACAACTTCTTGTTTTCTCTGAAACTATGCCGTAAAAACATAAGTAAAGCGTGAAACACCGATATTATGTGAAGGTAATCTCGATGTGATATCAATGCATCAGGCAGGCTTCAGAACCGCCGTGGCGAGCTGTGGGACAGCTCTTACAACCAAAACAGGCTTTATTGCTAAAGCGTTATTCAGACGAAATAATTATATGTTATGATAATGATGATGCCGGGATAGCAGCAACTGAGAAAGCAATAGACATACTTGAAGGCGTCGGATTTACAGTATACGTGATTAGCATCCGGGATGCAAAAGATCGCGATGAGTTCATAAAAAAATTCGGAGCTAAACAATTCTATCAGCTGATAAGAAATGATTTTAAAAAATTCCATCTTTTACAGAATAGAACAATTATCTCAAAAATACGATCTTACTGACCTAGATGCTCAATCATACTTTATAAAGGATGTAACAGAGTTATCGTTACGTAAAAAATTATGATCCTGAAAAAGCTATCAAAGAAACTTTCAATTTTATTTGATCCTTCAAGCAAAAAGAGGTTGTCGAATTAAGGACAGCCTCTTTTTGGCACTCGAAAAGCACTACAATATATTAAGATGTAAAGCAGAAAAAGCCTTAATTTCAATCTTTACAATTTTTGCTATCCAAAGCATGATATAAGAACAAAAATCCTATTGACAGTTATAGAAAAGTATGTTACAATAACTAGAACAGTTAAATATATTAATGTATTTAATCTAATTTAATTTTAGGAGGCTAAATTTATGAAGATGAAAAAAGTTTTTGGCAGTAGTGATGTCGCTTTGTATGGTGGCAGGTATTGTCAGCTATGGTGCGCCTGTTATTACACAGAGCATAACCGCACAAGCTGCTGAGGCAAATATAAGCTGCTATTCTTTCGATGAAACAACAGCGTACACTTACTCTCAGGGGAGAGATAGATGCTGATGCTCTGAAAATTTCAGCTCTAATTCAAAGTAAAGTCTATTGTGGCAGAGGAAGAACATTTTTTCCAGAAGACTGTAGTATCTGTTTTACAGTATGTTTCTTGTACGTCTATTGATTTTCACAGCAGAACGAGCAATGTCACAAACATGAAGCAAATGTTCTCAGTTGTTAAATAGCTTACATGAGTTGAGATCGCACTCTATGTCAAGGCACGTCAGTTGGCCAATTAATTCATTTGATACGTAATGTAACATATGAGCTATATGTACGCTTTGTATCATACTTACATCAATGTAGCTAGCTTTGCACTGTAGAATTTGTTTATGTTTGTGACATTGCTCGTATCTGCTTTTAATAGAGTACAAGAAACATACCTGTTAACAGATTACTACAGTCTTTCTGGAAAAATTGTTTCCTTCCTCTGCCACAATAGACTTTACTTTGAATTTAGAGCTGAAATTTCTCAGAGCATCAGCATCTATCTTCCCTGAGAGTAAGTGTACCTGTTGTTCATCGAAAGAATAGCAGCTTATATTTGCCTCAGCAGCTTGTGCGGTTATGCTCTGTGTAATAACAGGCGCACCATAGCTGACAATACCTGCCACCATACAAAGCGACATCACTACTGCCAAAACTTTTTTTCATCTTCATAAATTTAGCCTCCTAAAATTAAATTAGATTAAATACATTAATATATTTAAACTGTTCTAGTTATTGTAACATACTTTTCTATAACTGTCAATAGGATTTTTGTTCTTATATCATGCTTTGGATAGCAAAAAATTGTAAAGATTGAAATTAAGGCTTTTTCTGCTTTACATCTTAATATATTGTAGTGCTTTTTCGAGTGCCAAAAAAGAGGCTGTCCTTAATTCGACAACCTCTTTTTGCTTGAAGGATCAAATAAAATTGAAAGTTTCTTTGATAGCTTTTTCAGGATCATAATTTTTACGTAACGATAACTCTGTTACATCCGTTTATAAAGTATGATTGAGCATCTAGGTCAGTAAGATCGTATTTTTGAGATAATTGTTCTATTCTGTAAAAGATGGAATTTTTTAAATCATTTCTTATCAGGCTGATAGAATTGTTTAGCTCCGAATTTTTTTATGAACTCATCCGGATCTTTTGCATCCCGGATGCTAATCACGTATACTGTAAATCCGACGCCTTCAAGTATGTCTATTGCTTTCTCAGTTGCTGCTATCCCGGCATCATCATTATCATAACATATAATTATTTCGTCTGAATAACGCTTTAGCAATAAAGCCTGTTTGGTTGTAAGAGCTGTCCCACAGCTCGCACGGCGGTTCTGAAGCCTGCCTGATGCATTGATATCACATCGAGATTACCTTCACATAATATCGGTGTTTCACCTTTACTTATGTTTTTTTACGGCATAGTTCAGAGAAAACAAGAAGTTGTTTTTGGTATAGCATGGTGTGTTTTTTATATTTAGATACTTAAAATTGTTATCACCATCTAGTTTTCTGCCACCAAATCCGATGATATTTCCCGTTTATATCTATAAAAGGGAACATAGCTCTGTTATTAAAAAAAATCAATGATCTCATCGTTTTTGGATACTGTAACCAGTGAGCTTTGAAGAAGCTGTTCGATCGTGTATCCTAATCCAAAGCATATGTTCTTTTAGTGATGTGAAAATTTCCATCTGCATAACCCATTCTGTAATTACATATGGTCTCTGTTGTAAGACCTTCTTTTATTTATAAGATAATCCAGGCATACATTTTCCTTTTTTGAAAAATAACCTTTCAAAAAAGAATTTTGCAGCTTCGTAATTCAACTCATAAAAAGTTTTTAAATCGCAGGATTTGGTATGTATCACATGATTTTTCTTTTCCAACGGCCATCTTTGTAATGGATCTTATTTTCATCATGAATCTCGCCTGATCTCCATTTTTGCCGCCAGTTAAAACAATGATAGCAGTTTTCTTTTTCAAAAACGTATAGCTGTATAGTTTCGCAAAAAGGGCATTTCCCGCGGTATAGCCCATTCCCGATGTGCTTAAGTGATGTTTTTACGGAAATTATTTTTGAGAATACTGTTATTTTTCATTTATATCATTTCTCCTTTGTTTAAGAGTGGATCCTTCAAATTTTCGCTCAATTTTTTCAATTTTATCTTTCGATTAAATTATATCAGAAAATAATAAATGATAAAAAATAAAAAAAGCTTGTTTTATCTGAGTGAATTTTCTTCTACAATATTAATCAGAGATAACGATTGATAACTGGAGGATCATTAATTGTTGCTCTATATCGATGTTCTAAAACCCTCCAACTATCGATATTAACTACCGTTTCAAGGCTATAATAAATTATTAAGCCATTATCATATATCTTACTACTCTATAATTTCCTTTTAGGAATGTACATATACTTATCGAACCACTTATCAAATCTCTTTTTCAATTTCCTTCCTTATTCTCACAGTGATTCTCACCTCATTGTCCACTGTGTAATATATTCCCACTTATCATATTATTTATCAAATTTTTACGGAGCATGTACCCGGCGCTGTTGTGTACATGCTCCCGAAAGGAGTATTTTACATATGAATGTCACATTTCTTACTAAACAATAGACGATAGATTTTCGATATTGGAGCTCGGCAGTAATGTCGAGTCAATGAAGAGTCTTTTAAAGGCTCATGTCAAGCGTTTTCTGGACAAGAAAGCGCAAACGTAACATTCAATAGAACCTGCAATGCACTCATCAGAGGATATGGGTTCTGTCATAACATTTTCTGATAATAAGGGAAAAGAGCATACAGCTCGATTTACTTTGTTATCGGGAGATGCAGATGAATTTTTCAAACACTGAGCAACAATAAGAGGCTGTTGCACCCGCAGCAGCCTCTTAACTTTTGTCTAAAAATATTCAAATTGTCACGTTATGTAATGATGAGACCAAACTCAAGACGCACTTACCCAAGTCATGACGTATGTCGTTTTTTTTGACTGTATTTGAATAACGTACAACCCTTTCGTTGGTTTGATGTTTATTGTAATTACATCATACCACAAAACCAAGAGCTTAGCTCCTCCTTTTGAGGTCGCTAAGCTCTTTTCTTTCTGGGGAGTGCAATAGTCCCTTAAACCACTATAAAGAATTATTACAAGCAAACCTAATGCTGAAAGATCGGTTTGATCTATCTTACCATCACCATTCATATCAAACATATAAATGTTCTCTATTTTTGGGTTTCTTTTTGAAAGATAGTCTCTGAGAAGATTATAATCAGATTTGTTGACATAAACCGTCGCAGTTACCATCACCGTGTTTTATGTTACATTTTGGAATACTAGAATAGCTCTTATTTTTACAGTACAATTCACCAAAGTTGTATGTATTCCACGACCTATGGTTTTTCTGTTCAGATTTAGTAAAACTGATCATCTCTCAAAAACCAATTATAATTCCATTTTGTACCTGTTCTATCATCTGGATCGTCATTCCATGTTACATCAAGGTGATAATAATTGTTACCAAGTTTTACAATGTTCCATGCATGACTGCCGCTGGAAACAACCAATGTCTCTATATCAATACTTTGAGCTAAAAGAGCAAAAACCTTGTGCATACCCAGCACATACAGTATTATCGTCCAAATAAAACTGAATAATCAGCGTGGTTGTCAAGAGAATTGCCTTCTCTATCATAATATACTTTTTGACATATCCAATCATTAAGTGCTTTAACTCTTTCATAATCATCATGACAGCCGGCGGTTAAAAATTCCGCTGTGGTCCTTATCTGGCGTTTCATCACGTCATCGATCATAAGTATATCTCCGACATTTAAACTAGAAAACATTTTTTTAAACTTTGGATTTATATCATATCCCAGTGAAACATCTTCAAAATTAATTGTTCTCCATTGATTGCATCCAACAAAAGCTCTTCCCATGATCTTTGTGGTGTTAAGGTTACAATTGATATTCCTTAATGATACACAGTTTTCAAAACATCCTTCCTGAACCTCTTTAACTTTTGAAGGAATATTAATATTTGTCAAAGATGTGCAACCGGAAAAACATCCTCCTAAAAACTCCAATTTGCTAGGTAGTGTTATGTATTTTAATGATGAACAGTTTGCAAAAACATCACCATTTATTCTTTTTAATGCTGAACCGTTACCAAATGATACGGTTGTAAGCTTTTTGCAATTTCATAAATGCATTGTGTTCAATAACTTCGATGTAAGCAGGAATAAATACAGATTCCACATTACTATCTTGGAAAGCTCCATAGTTGATTCCTACTACCTGAGCCTTATCAATTGTAAAAAGATTTGTTGTTAAAAATCTTTTACAGAGCCACTTACAGTCGTCGGAAGACTAACATAGGGGCAATTATTCTTATTCTTTGGGTGTGAACTGACATATATAAACCTTTGGATCTGTATAAGTCATTTTACTGGTATCTTTTCTTGAATATTGGCTTTTTTCGCCGTGATAAAGAGCGAATTTCCATGTACCATATGTATCAGTACAATAAAAGGTTTCGTACTGATCAACAGAGATGGCTTCTGCTGTAATTGAAGCAGGAAAAAACATAGGAAATGTTTGAAGCAATTGGAGAACTGAAAACAGTCCCTGTAAACGTGAGTACAACAGCGGCTGCTGTTGATGCAATTCTTTTGAATGAACTCATTGAGTAAACTCCTTTTATTTATATTATCAATAACGCAGCTATCAATGATAGTTACGTGATGACCATTGGTGGCATATTAAGTTCTGATTCAATCTCTTCTGCAGTTTACAAGTGCAGCAGTAACAGAAAAAATTTTGGTATATGACTTCATTTTACCACTCCTAATTTAGTTGAAATAAAATGTTATTAATCATGCGCATAATCATATCCATATTCTATATGCTATTAGGCTTTATACGTAAAAGCTAATAGTTTATAGATTAACAACTATTAGCTATTATACATTAGTTTCCACTATTTGTCAATACACTTGCTTTTAATTCGGCACATTGAACTTTATTTATTTAATAAATAAGTAAAAAGCAGAACCACTGCACAATACAGCTCGTTTGATCAACGGTCCTCAGAAGAAAAACAAAACCGCACCCGAAATCATTTCCAAGTGCGGTAATAGTAAATATGATATCTGATTATATGATATGGCAATGGCGGGCAATATACGAATCGACCAGCCGCTCAATAGTTTGTCAGCGCTTCCTGTTTCTTTTCCGGCTGACGATCGGACATATGGATCAGTAAGGTGGTCGGCGCTGTATATTCCATTGCAAAGAGATCTCGGGATCTCCCTTTATCATGACACCCTCATCCATCAATCTTTTAAAGAGCTTTGGTGTATAGAGTGGTGATCTTAGTGAGATGATGTTTCGGTAGTATGTTCTGCAAGATCTTTGCTTCGAAACTGTTCAATGGACAGCAACCCTGCGCATCTTTGTTATAACTTCGCTATCGAGCGTAAACATAACAGAATGCATGGTAAATTCTTTCAGTTCTTTTCCGGAATGTACATTTTCTGCTTCACTAAGAAACCTTTCCATTCCGGCATTGTATTCTTCGTCAGTTTTTTCTCCAAGCGCACGGAACAGATCGGCTTTTCCTTTCAAATACTTGTAGATAGATGGACCTTTGATGCCAACACGTGCTGCAATATCATCTATTGTCGTTCCATCATAACCTTTTACCGAGAAAAGATCCAACGCAGCTGCCAGTATCCTTTCTCTTGTGTTTCCTTTTTGCATAGTTCTCTCCCTTCTCTATAGATTCGTAATTTAGCTAACGCCTAATCTATTGTAGCAATTATACTCTACCTTGCGCCAATTGTCAATAGGTTCGCGACTGTTTTGATAAATCGCACGAACAGGATATTCTACAAATCGTAAAAGGGGGTAAAACGCACAAGAATTATACCGTTAATCCAAGTCTGATCAATACATGCAGGAGCATTCAACTTATTTTGATACGTGTACTTTTCGGTCGTGCATTTGATAGACGAGGAGATGTCATTATCATTTCAAGGTTTCGGGACTTCGCCGCTGATCAACCATTGTCGATGCCCAGTAATAATGGAAAGGGGCGTTTTTTAAAACTCAACAGCCTCTCTTTTATCTCTCCTAATTTTCAATTATAATTTTAGTAGTGATATGATTTGATAATTTGGAGCATTTCATATCCAAAAAATTATAGAAAGAAAGGTTATAAAAAATGAATATAAGCAGTACATACAGAAAACTGATTAAGAGAGGGCAGGTGTATTTTGCTGACCTCGGTGACGGAATAGGCTCTGAAATGGCAGGTGTAAGACCTGTTATCATTATCCAGAATAATATGGGGAAATAAGTATTCTCCTACTGTAACGGTAGTACCTATTACGTCTAAATTCAAAGATCTGAATCAGCCCACACACTTCTTAGTACAGGCAGGAACAGCCAATCTTAATAAAGACAGCGTGATCCTTGCCGAAAGTATAAGAACTATTTCAAAAGAACGCCTGAGATACTATATTGGAGATCTTAATGATAACTTCATGAAGCAAATAAGCAATACAGTAAAGATCCAATTAGGCCTGAATTAAGGAGAAAATAATGATGGTAAGAGGAATTTACAAAGGTGGATTCATTTCAAGACAGGATGCAGCTGAGGGAAAATATTATTGTCCAAAATGCAAAAGACCGTTGTACATAACAAAGACCCCGGGTTATTTCGGACAATGCTTTCACTGTGATGAAGATTTCTACATGATAGAAGCTCTGTCGGAAGGAAATGAATGCGGCGTTATGGTAGGCAGGCCCTTAAACGGAATAACTGTTAATGGTGGGATCGAGTACTTGCTTAACAGCGAAAATAAGAGGATGATATTCGATTCCCCCGAAGACGCAAAGAATTATTTAATTCAAAACGGAGTGTCTAAAGTAGCTGCTGAGTTATTCTACTATATAGACGCGGCTATGCAGACTGAGATCGAAAACACCGATCAGTAAAGAAAAGGAGCGGTTGTTAAGTAATCAAATGAGTTGACAAATGTGATTAAATGTGTTGAAATAAACTCAAAGGAGTATATTATTATGAATACATCAAATATCACAAATTACAAACCAAAAGATTTTGCCGAATTGTTAGGTGTTTCAGTAAAAACACTTCAACGATGGGACAGAGAAGGCATATTAAAAGCAAACCGAACCCCAACTGACAGGCGTTATTACACTTACGACCAATATCTTCAGTTTAAAGGTATAAATACAGAAAACGATAATCGTCAGATCGTTATTTATGCCAGAGTGTCTACGAGAAATCAAAAAGATGACTTACAAAATCAAGTATCCTTTTTACGACAGTTCTGTAATGCTAAAGGCATTAGTGTAGACCAATGTATTGAAGATTATGGAAGTGGTTTAAATTATAACCGTAAAAAGTGGAATGAACTATTAGATGAGGTGATGGAACAAAAAATCAAAACTATCATAGTCACACATAAAGATAGATTTATCAGGTTTGGCTATGACTGGTTTGAAAAATTCTGCATGAAGTTTAATACAACTATTGTGGTGGTAAACAATGAAGAATTATCGCCACAAGAAGAACTCGTGCAGGACATTGTTTCAATTCTTCATGTATTTTCTTGCAGGTTGTACGGACTTCGTAAGTATAAGAAACAAATAGAAGGGGATGAGGAAATTGCTAAAGAGCTTCAAGACGGAAATTAGTCCAACATTGGAACAGAAAGCTAAAATCAATAAGACTATTGGAACTTGCAGATACGTTTATAACTTTTATCTTACTCATAACAAAGAACTTTACGATAAAGGCGAAAAGTTCATGAGTGGAAAGAGTTTTAGCGTCTGGCTAAATAACGAATATCTTCCAAATAATCCAGATAAACTATGGATTAAGGAAGTAAGTTCTAAATCTGTAAAGAAATCTATTGAAGATGGATGTGCTGCTTTTACAAAATTTTTTAAGCATCAAAGCGGTTATCCCAACTATAAGAAAAAGGATAAATCTGATGTGAAAATGTATTTTGTAAAGAATAATCCAAAAGATTGTGCTTGTGAAAGACATAGAATAAATATCCCTACTCTTGGTTGGGTAAAACTTAAAGAAAAGGGTTATATACCAACAACTAAAGATGGTTGGAAAATCAAAAGCGGTACAGTTTCTAAAAAAGCAGGAAGATATTATGTATCTGCACTTGTAGAAATACCTGACAACAAAATCACCAAAAACAGCAGCGAAGGTATCGGTATTGATTTAGGATTAAAGGATTTAGCGATTATTTCTAATGGTAAAACATTCAAGAATATCAACAAGTCTGGCAAAGTTAAGAAACTTGAAAAACAATTACGAAGAGAGCAAAGATGTCTTTCTCGCAAATATGAAAATTTAAAGAAAGGAGAGTCCACTCAAAAAAATATACAAAAACAAAAGCTCAAAGTACAGAAACTTTATCATAGGATAGATAATATCCGTACTGACTACATCAATAAGACAATCGCTGAGATAGTAAAAACCAAGCCATCTTATATAACGATTGAGGATTTGAATGTAAAAGGAATGATGAAGAACAGGCATCTTTCAAAAACGGTTGCGGCACAGAAGTTTTATGAATTCAGAGCGAAACTTCAGGTCAAATGCAACGAAAATGGTATTGAATTAAGAGTTGTAGACAGATGGTATCCATCATCTAAAATTTGCCACTGTTGCGGATGCATCAAGAAAGATTTAAGGCTTTCAGATAGAATCTATAGATGCAGTTGTGGTTATGTCGAAGACAGAGATCTCAATGCTGCCCTTAATTTGAAAGATGCCATGACTTACGAAGTTGCATAATTAAACGCAAACGTAAGTATGTACCGAAGGCTATTTCGGGAATTAACGACTGTGGAGTGTACAAGAACTTGTGAGTAGATATGATTTCGGTCAATCAAAAGCATACATTGTGAAGCAGTAAGTAATGTTCGCGAGAACTTACAACATCTCGATGTAAGTATATTTAATCACATTTTGAGTGGCAGCATTTCAATGAATATCAATAAAATTAACGAACTACTTGCCTACAAATATTCTCTTTATACTGAGGATGTTGATGAAGCGCTCAATGACGAAAAAATTAAAGCATTCGCTGATAAAATAAACAGCTCATCAAGCCGTGAAGAAATGACTGATAAAGATGAAAGACTAAGAGAAATGATCTATTCATACCTTTCAAGAAGAAAAGAAAACGGCATTTATGTGTCTGTGTACAAAGGAGTAGACGAACACAGATGTGTGAAAGAAGGTATCAGGCATCCTAAAAATATAGTAAGTGATATCTTGTTCCGAGTTGGTCAAGCAAAACTTGAACCGGATGAGTATTTTACTGAATCATATAACCTTAAAGAGATTTACAGTGAATATAAATACGTAATACCCGAATCTATAGCTCAAAAATGTCGATTTATGTGTGATGTTGATTATGGCAGCTGCGAGGGAATATATTATGACCTTATGCTGTTTGATCACAGCAGATCGGTTCATAGTCTTATAGTAGGCAAAACGCTATCCAAAGATGAACAAGCGTTTATGAAAATGAGTTATATGGGCTCTTTTGTAAATCTTCTTCTTAAGAACGATTTTTGCAAGGTAAACACATCATTTCTAAATCTGTAATTTTTGGAAAAGGGGCTGTTGCTTGGTGCAACAGCCCCTTTGATGTTTTTGAGTAGTTTTTTTGATTTCAGTTGACTTAAAAGCGGTGTATGGAGATTGGATAACCGCAGGCGCACAAGGATTCCGAAGATGCATTCATATATTCTTATTGAAAACTACAGTGCTGTGTGATATAATAAATTGAATTCACATAAATAGACTAAGGCAGATATTCAGGAGGATAAGAAAATGAAAATAAAAACTACACAATTAGCAGTATTTGCATTGTGCATATGCTGCATACTATCAAGCTGTGGAAACAGCACGAAAGACAGCAGTACATCAAATAACAATGATAGCAAGTCCGAGGTCTCTGAAATAAAAGAGGAGTTTTCTTCTGTAAAAGAAGAGGAAATCGCAGCTGCATCTGCTTCTGAGTCCGAAAGTACTGCCGAAGAAACACCCATGGCTGAATACGAGCCGATTGACGACATTAAAAATGCAGATCTTTTATCGGGATATATCCAGGTATGCGATGATATTTTCAGAATTGGAGGTTATCTGACCGTCAGCGATCTTATCGATCAGTACGGTGAGAGATGGGAAATAGATACTGTTAATGTTAAAAGTCACGGATTTTATGATAACATAAATGCTGTAAACAAAGCAACGGGCTTAAAACTGCAGTTCTACTGCGGCAAATCTCCCGATGGTTTTCATGAGCCTCTTGAAAAGGAAGTAGTGCTTAAAGTAAAACCGACAGGAGATACATGGAACTATACATGGATGCCGACAGGATTATCGGCTCTCAGATTTAATGAAGAACTTTCTGACTACTCCCGGCTGAAACTTGATGCATTTGCGGCATTGTATGAAAGCGCAGGTCTGGTAAGAAACGAGAAAGGCTTTGATCCTGTTTCATCCATACTCGAAATTAATCCGAACCGGAATGCAGGTACTTATCATTTACCTGAAAGTGACTATTATGAAGATTTTTTTGCGGTATTTGAATTGAGTGATGTAAATTTATACGGTGTAAAACCGATCATTGCAGCATCTGTTTACGTATCAAAGTCTTCTGATGATATCAGATCGTATAGTTATCAGAACATTTATTTCCGTGATGAAAACAACGATTCTGCTGAAACTGTTTTGGTAGCTCCTGATGCAAAACTGACCGAATGGGATTAAAGTAGAGCAAATTAGTTCAGATTGTTGATTGTCAGGAAATTAATAAATTTTTTCACTTTATAATGATTTGTGTCACGCGTGACACAAACCTAGCAAAGAAGTGATATTATCTTCGGGATACAATAAGAGCGAGAATAAGTAACTTAATTGGAATAAGAGAATTGCAATCCTTTTTTGAGAGTGTAGCATTATCTTCTCGAAGTTCAGAAATAGAATGATATATCCTGGTTATTTTCATGATCTGAATATTAGTTTTTAAATTTAATTATATCATAGAAAACTCAAAGCGCCAAGCAGATATGGATTCAACTTTTGCAATAACTTCATCCTATTATGAGATTAAAAACAGTTGTCCAATCATAACTGAACAAGCCCCTCTGACAAAGCAGTCAAAGGGGCTTTATTTTTTTAGCATTACGCTGTTGTGGTCATATGTCTGCTGTACTTCATTTCGGCAGATCATTTATCACTGTTTCCTAGATCTGGGTATTTGGTTTTTATCAGTCTGCACAGATTTTCTACATTTTCATCAAAGGAGAAGACTGAGCTGTTTATCATAACGTCCTGATAGGAGGTGGAATCAAACATTTCGCCTGTATGGTAAAGATAGTAGCTGCTTCTCGCTTCATCGACCTTTTGTATCATTGACTTTGCTTCGCCCTTTGAAAGGTTCAGGTCGTCAATAGACATTTCAAGGCGCTTTTCATAGGGTGCATAGAAATGTACTTTTAGCACATTGGGTCTGTGTCTGAGAATATAGTTTGCGCATCTTCCTACGATGATGCAGTTTTCATATGTGGCATATTCAAGTATGATGCTTTTTTCGATCTCAAAAAGCTGATCCTGAGTGTTCCTGCTTCCTATGCCGAGAGGATATTTCATTCTTGAAAAGCCTTTAATGCGGTGATTGTCGATCATCTCAAGATCTTCGATCTTATAGCCCATGCGTTCGCCTGCTTTTTCGATGATCTCGCGGTCGATAAATTTCAGCCCAAGTTTTTTAGCGGCTTCTCTGGCGATAGGACGTCCAAGTGAACCGAACTGTCTTGTTACCGCTATGACCACATTATCTCTTTTTTTTCGCGTTTCAGTTGCATTGTTTTCCATAATAGACCTCCGTTGAAAGTATTTTCGGCGCATATAAATTTTGCCGAATATAAAAAAACACCAAAAGAAATTATTTCTTTCAGCGCTCCTTTGCGTCATTTATTCGGTTATCGGTATTATATAGGGAGCGTTCCTGAAGTCGGATGGGGTAATACCGTATGTGGATTTGAATATCCTGCCCATATATTTGTAATCATCATATCCGAGTATCTCAGCTATCTCGGAAAGCTGTTTGGTGCTGGATATCATCAGTTTGCGAAGCATATCCATTTTTAGTCCCGAAACGTATTCCGTAAATGAAAGTCCGAGATTCTGCTTGAAAATGTGGCTCAGATGCGTTTTATTCACGAAACAGTTCTTTGCGGTATCCGCAAGTGTCAGCTTGCTGAACCTGTTATCCAATACGTATTCCACAGCTATTTTGGTAACACCGTTCAGCCCTGTGGTACTGTACTTTCTGACCTTACCGTAAAGCCCGTAGATGTATACTTGAAGTAAATCATCTATTTCGCATATATTCGCAGATGGTATATCTTTTAAGAACAGCTCGGGTGACGGGATAAGATCGCTAATCCAGTTATGCTGCCGACAGATCATACCGTAAATCTTTTCCGCTGATTTTTTTAGTTTTGTGCTGTACTGCTCTTCATGCTCTGATGATATTTCAGCATCTGCATCCAGTAACATATTGATCTTTATATCCAGATCACTGCTTCCGTCGAGGATGCAGTCTGCTATATCCAAACACAGTCCATCAGTTTTTGAACTGCTGCTTTTCTTATAGCGCCTGTCGAATTTGTCGATCGCCCTTTTTAGTGTCTGGAATAGTTCATCTTCACTGATAGGCTTTACAAGATAATCGAATGCGCCTAACACCAGAGCCTTTTTTACCGTATCGAAATCGCTTTTTTCGCCTGTCAGTATCACGCATGGAGGATCGCTTGTGTTGTTCAGACTTTTAAGTAGACTGAAACCGTTTGGCTCTTCTATATCAGTATCCATGATAATGATATTTGCTCCCTTGATGTTCAACAGTTCCATTGCGGAATCAACATCTGTGATGGTTTGTGATATCCGAAGCTCACCGATGTGCCTTGCAAATACTTCAAGACATTCCGGAACGCGGATATGTTTTTTCGTTCCTTCATAAATTATAACATTGTACATTTTTCTTCATTCTCCTCAGACCTGCCATGTTAAGTGAGATGGTGGATATAATAACGTAGAATAAAAAATACAGATTACATATATTTCCAATCTCTATGTTGTTTTTGCAGGAATAATAAGAGCAACTTGCATTTTTGATTTCTTTAATATTAGCACATAATTTATGAACATTCAAGGTATCATTTGTAAATATACATTTATTCTCTGGAAATTATGGGTATAAAATATGGCTAATAATGCGAAATATAGCTTCTTTATGCAGGTAACAAAATTTTTCATATTTCATATTCGTATATATATGCGGCATATAAATATAGATATGCGAAGTTTAATATTATTAAATAGGTATGCTATTTGTTAATAAATTGCAAGCCAAAGATTTGTATCCTGCAACAAAATATTTTGAGTGTACAAATCGGGTCTGATGGTCTATAATAAGCACATCGGTTGAGACAACAACCGAAAACAAAAAAGACTTTTTCTTCCGCACAGATATGTGCGTGACATAATGCTCAAAGACGAGTGGTCTGCAGTTATCGAAGATGATATCTGCAAGCCGCTTTTTTCTTTTTCATGAGCTGCACGGTATTGTACGGAATAAAAAATCAAGATTTCAGGAGGTTTTATTATGACACACGGTGATATTTCTTCAAGCGCAGACAGCGTAGGCGTAGCAGTAGTTAACTGGAAAATGCCCAGACTTCATACAAAGGACGAAATCAAGGAGAACTGCAATAAGATCGCAGAATATATCAAGGGCCTGAAAGCAGGACTTCCCGGACTTGACCTTGTGGCATTTCCTGAATACAGCACCCACGGCATCATGTATGATTTCGATGAGATGATGGAGAATGCAACAACAGATGATGGCTTTGAAGTTGAGATCTTCAAGAAGGCTTGTATCGAAAATAAGGTATGGGGCGTGTTCTCCCTCACAGGTGAACGTCATGAGGAGCACCCCAACAAGGTTCCTTACAACACATCCATTCTTATAAATGACAAGGGTGAGATCGTACAGAAGTACAGAAAGATGCTTCCGTGGACACCTATCGAGGGCTGGTACCCCGGTGACAGGACATATGTTTCCGAGGGACCCAAGGGTCTGAAGATATCTCTCATCATCTGTGATGATGGTAACTATCCCGAGATTTGGAGAGACTGTGCTATGAGAGGTGCAGAGCTCATCATCAGAGGTCAAGGTTATATGTATCCCGCAAATCAGCAGGAGGTAAACCTCGTACCCGTAATGGCATGGTGCAACAATGTTTATGCGGCTGTAGCAAATGCTTCGGGATATGACGGAGTATATTCTTACTTCGGTCATTCAACACTGGTTGGTTTCGACGGCAGAACACTTGGTATCTGTGGCACAGAGGAAAACAGTTATCAGTACGCTCAGCTATCAGTATCCGCTATCCGTGATGCCCGAAAGAACTGGCAGTCACAGAACCACCTCTATAAGCTGCTGCACAGAGGTTATACAGGTACTATCAATTCAAAGGAAGACAGATACGGTGAGCCTGAATGTCAGTTTGAATTTTATCGCAACTGGGTAAATGACCCCAAGGGCACCCAGAAGAAGGTTGAGGAACTCACAAGAGATATGCCCGGTGTTGAATATGCACCTATCGAGGGCATACCTTATAAGAAATAAAAGGATAAAGTAACTTCAGCGCCGAAGGATCATGAATGATTTTTCGGCGCGCTTTTTATTATAAAGTAAAGGAATGAAATGTTTTGAAATTACGTAAGATACTTGCTGTCACATCGGCAGCTGCAATGATGGCATTTATACTTGGTTCGTGCGGTAGTATAGGCGGAGGTTCCGGAAAAAACGGAGATACCATTAAGATCGGACTTCTTTTCTCGGAAAGCGGTTCAACAGCAATTGTAGAAAAGACAATGACAAATGCTTGCATTATGGCATTTGATGAGATAAATGAAGCGGGCGGCATCAATGGCAAGAAGATCGAGTATATTCATGAGGATTATGCGTCCGATCCCGCAACGGCAACTTCAAAGATCAAGAAACTTATCGAACAGGATGAGGTAGCTGCAACCGTAGGCTGTTACACCTCGGCAAGCCGACAGGCAACACTTTCGACACTGAAAGATGATAATTCATTGCTTCTGTATCCTGTATATACCGAGGGCGAAGAGGTACATCCGAATGTAATCTATGTCGGAAATATGCCTAACCAGCAGGCAACGGATTTTATCCCGTGGCTGATGGACAATGTGGGTAAAAAGGTATTCCTTGTAGGTTCTGATTATGTATTTCCCAAGACCTGCAACAAGCAGGCGAGAGCTCTGGTTGAGATGTATGGCGGTGAGGTAGTAGGTGAAGAATATGCTCCTCTGGGACACACAGATTTCTCCACTATCGTTAACAAGATAAAGGACAGCGGTGCCGAATTGGTATACTCAGCACTTATCGGAGATTCAAATACAGCGTTTTACAAGGATTACAGTCAGTACGGACTTTCCGCTGAGACCTGCCCCATCTGTGCTATCGGCATTGATGAATCTAACTTACAGGCTATCGGTAATGATTATTCCGAGGGACACTACGCATCTATGGCTTACTTCTCCTCGCTGGATACAGAAGCTTCCAAGAAGTTCGTTGAAAAGTACAACTCCCTCTACAATGACGGCACAGTTGTTACTGACCTTACAGAAGCTGCTTACGACAGCTGCTACCTGCTTAAGGAAGCACTTGAAAAGGTAGATGACCCTTATGATACTGATGCACTTATCGCAGCTTTTGCGGGTGTAAGCTTTGACGGTCCTCAGGGTACAGTCAAGGTCGATGAAGAGAACCACTGTACATGGGTATATTCAAGATTCGGCAAGGTACATGACGGTTCGGTAGATATTCTTTATTCTTCTGAATCAGCACTTCGTCCCGAACCCTGGCCTTCGATACTGTATCCCGATTATGCAGGATCAAACTTTATGCCTGCCTGGGACGACCCGATGTGTTATCCTCAATAAGATTATCAAGTTACAGACCATGATATCATGGTCTGTAACAATTGATGAAAAGGGAAGTGAAAGATCATGATGACATTTATATCACAGATAATAAATGGCTTCAACCAATCGTCCATACTGCTTGTGGCAACTATGGGACTTGTGATAATATTCGGATATATGAACGTGACCAATATGGCTCATGGCTCAATGATAATGCTAGGCGGAGTATCTGCTTACATTATATCGGAAGTTTTTCATCTTCCGTTTGCTGTGTCAATAGCAGGTGCGTTCCTGATAACGGGACTTTTCGGTATGCTTATTGAAAAGCTTCTTATCAAAAGGCTGTATTCTAAGCCTACCGAGACAATACTTGCCACTTATGCTGTGTCTCTTATAATCACAGAGATCGTGCGCTTAAAGTATCCGCTTTCGCAGAATGTCCATATGCCTATCCCCGGAGCTGCTTCCGCTGGAGGTGTGACAATACCTTATTATAATATATTCGTTGTACTGTTCTCTCTGGCTATACTTGTATTCACACTTTTCTTTTTTCGCAAGACAATATTCGGAAAAAAGCTTGGCGCAGTCACTCAAAACAGGACAATGACCGAATGTCTGGGTATAAAGACATCGGCTGTTGATACACTTACATTCGGATACGGTTCGGGACTTGCTGGTATTGCAGGCTGTGTTCTCGCACCGACAACAGGTGTATCCTACGATATGGGCGCTTCTTATCTTACAGATGCTTTCATGACAAATGTTGTGGGCGGTGTACAGTCCTTCTTCGGTACTCTGATATCATCGGGCATCATCGGAGAGGGCAGAACAGTCACCGCAGGTTTCCTCAATGATACCTGGGCGAAGATACTACTGTTCGTAATAGTTATAATTTTGATAAGATTCAGACCTGAGGGTCTGTTCACTAAGGAGAGGAGATGAGTACCGTGGAGAAAACAAGAAAGATATCCCGCAAGTTCCCGGTAACGAGATGCACGGATATCGCGATACTGATCTTCCTTGCAGTTTTCCCGTTTTTTGCAAGGGAATTCAGAGTTGAGATGATGGGCAGTTATATCTGCTACGCGATATTTGCCTTATCACTGGATCTCCTCTGGGGATATACGGGACTTCTTAGTCTTGGTCATGCTGTACTTTTCGGTATGGGTGGTTATATGATCGGACTTTCGTATCAGATACAGAACGGTGTTCCTGCATTTATGCAGCGTGAAGGAATAACGGAGCTTCCTTGGTTCTATGCTCCGCTGAAAGATCCGATAGTCGCCGCGATAATAGGTATAGTATTACCTGCGGCATTTGCGTTCCTTATAGGAAAGTTCGTATTTTCAAGTAAGATCAAGGGCGTTTTCTTTACCATAATCACTCTTGCCCTTGCGCAGATATTCAAGGATTTCATCATCAATCTTCAGAAGTATACTAACGGGTTCAACGGTCTTCAGAGCATACAGAGATTTGCTCTGCACAAAAATCCCCCTCTTACAAAGGTTCAGTATTATTATGTGATACTTGCCGTGGGCACGGCGGTGTTCCTGTTCTGTATGTGGTTGACTAATAGCCGTATCGGCAAGGTCTGCACATCTGTTCGTGAGAATGAATCCCGTCTCGGTTTTCTTGGATATAACACCAGTGCCTATAAGATACTGATATTCACAGTATCGGGTGCTCTGGCAGGTCTGGCAGGTGTAATGTACGCTCCCTGCACAAGTACGATCACGACCGAAGATATCGGTGTAGCCGCTTCAACTATGGCAGTTATAAGAGTTGCGGTAGGCGGAAGAGGAAATCTTACAGGCGCAGTTGTCGGCACACTTCTTGTCAGCTGGGCACAGAGCCTGCTGTCCGAGTATTTCTCGGGATACTGGCAGCTCATCATCGGTGTACTGCTGCTGGCAGTCATCTACTTCATACCCGACGGCATCATGGGTCGTATAATCAAGCTTACCCGCAGAGGTGCGGATGATGCAAAGAGCGGCAAAGAACTGAAGAACCGCAAAGTAACGGGTAATGTTTATTCCTTACAGAGAAGGTGATATCATGAATACAGCGACCGCAGCATTTCGTACTGCTCCGGATATACTTACGATACGAGGATTAACGGTATCCTTTTCAGGATTCAAGGCGATTTCTGATGTGGATCTCGAAGTCAAGGAAGGTGAGATCCATGTTATCATAGGCCCGAACGGTGCAGGAAAAAGTACGCTTATGGATCTCATAACAGGCAAGACAAAAGCTACCGCGGGTGAGATTCTTTACCGCGGCGAAGAGATAACAGGCAAGGAACCTGGAGTCATCGCATCAAAATATCATATCGGAAGAAAGTTCCAGGGACCGAATGTATTCGATAATATGACGGTCTACGAGAATATAGAGATAGCTCTGAAAGGGTATACCTCTATTAAAGATGCTTTGCGATACAGAAGAAAAACACAGCAGAAAGACAAGATTGAAGAGGTACTCAGACAGATAGATCTTTATGATGACAGAGAACGTACCGCATCCGAGCTTTCCCACGGTCAGCGTCAGTGGCTTGAGATCGGCATGGTCATCGCCCAGTCGCCCGAGCTTATCATACTCGATGAGCCTGCGGCGGGTATGACTGACACCGAGACTTTCAAGACGGGCGAGATGATAAAGGAGCTTGCAGGCAAGCATACTCTTATCGTTATTGAGCATGATATGGAATTCGTTGAACAGATAGCTGATTACGTAACGGTGCTCAATCACGGCAGAAAGCTTTCGGAGGGTCTGTTTAGCGAGGTAAAGAATGATCCTGAGGTAATAAAGGTATATCTGAAAGACGATCTTGATGAGGAGGGTGACTGATGCTTGACATAAAGGGGCTTCATGTAAGTTATGGAAAGAGCCGTGTTATCAACGGTATGGATCTTCATATAGATCAGGGCGAAAAGCTAGTTATAATGGGCAGGAACGGTGTTGGAAAAACAACACTTCTGAAAGCCATAATGGGTGTTCTTCCCTGCGGCAATGGCTCAGTGGGATTTATGGGCAAGGATGTTACAAAACTTTCTGCTCATGAGCGTTCCGTTATGGGTATGGCGTATGTCCCCCAGGGACGTGAGATAATCCCCGATTATACAGTTGAAGAGAACCTGGATCTGGGAGGTTATGCACATACCAGAGATCTTGCGGGGCGCAAGAAAGTAATACTCGATCTTTTCCCTGCCCTTGAAGAGCACATGGGCCGTAAGGGCGGTGTGCTTTCGGGCGGTCAGCAGCAGCAGCTTGCGATAGGCAGAGCCATGATGTCAGATCCCAAGCTGCTGATACTGGACGAGCCTACTGAAGGTATCCAGCCCAATGTTGTAGCTGAGATAGCTCATATCCTCAACAGGATAAAGAACGAGATGGGCGTGACGATAATCGTGGTCGAGCAGAATTACAGATTTTGCAGAAAGATCGCGGACAAATTTGTAATGATACAAAAGGGCAGGATAGAAGCAAGCGGTACAAGGGACGAGATGTCAGACGAGCTTGTAAAGAAATATCTTGCAGTGTGATATCAACGGATTGGAGGAATAACTAATGAAAGATATCATCACAGTCTCCACGGTAACATTCAATGCTTCATGGGGAGAAAAGGAAAAGAATCTTGACAGGATAATGGGATATATCGAAGCGGCAGCCAAAAAGGGAAGCGATATCGTGATCTTTCCCGAAATGGCACTGACAGGCTACGATAATGAGACAGACAAGCCACGCCCAGAAAAGATGCAGACTCTTCTTGCAGAAACTATACCGGGACCGAGTACCTCAAAGGTTGAAGAACTGGTAAAGAAACTGGGTATCTATGCTGTGTTCGGTATGCCTGAAAGAGATCCCGAGGATGTTTCAAAGATCTACAATGCACTTGCGGTATTCTCGCCAAGTGGGCTTGTGGGCTCATACAGAAAAATTCATCTGCCTCCTCCCGAACCCGAGTGGGCGGTTAGGGGTGACAAGCCTTTTCTGCTGGATACCGAGTGGGGTCCAATAGGTATATCGATTTGCTATGATTCCTATTGTTTCCCTGAAATGATGAGATACTATGCGGCAAAGGGAGCACGTTTGTACATAAACTGTACAGCACTTGCCGAGTGTCACGGACCTGCTGTGGGAAGCACCACACTTGAAGCGCAGGTAATTCAGAACCAGATCTATATCGCTTCTTCCAATCTTGGCGGAAAGGATATGTACAATGTGTTCTGGGGCGGCAGCAGCATAATGGGACCCTCCCGTAATTTCTGGGAAGTACACTATTATGCGGGACGCAAGTTCACCGAGCCCCATGCAAAGGAATCCGAGATGTTCACTGCTACCATTGATCTTACCCTTGCGGGCAGAGATGAATTCATCTATAATCCCGCGGTAGGTGGAACAGATTTTCGTCCCGATAAGTACATCGAGATGTATACTGACGTATTGAATGATCCGATATTCGGCAAATAACTTCTATTATCTCCACTGATGGCTCCTGTTCAGCTTTTTGAATAGGGGCTGTCTTATTTATATTACAATAGTATATTTGATAATTCTTTTTCATTTTGAGGATGCCGTAAATGACAGTTTTGTATAACTACAGCTAATGAAGAAGTTTATGATTCGGAGGAGGATATATGAATGAGATCAATTATTTAAAAAAATATATTGGCTCGTTGGAGAACCAGATAAATTCTCTGACAGAGTATAAAAACTTTTTGGAGAAAGAAAATGAAAATCTCCGACAAGGTTTAAAAAAAGCACCCAAAGAAACATCAAGCGAATCAAACGACATCTCAAATATGGAACTGGAAAGTATTATTCTTGAATTTGCGCAGACTGAAGATCCACAGAGGAAAGAATACTTAAAAAAGGAAATCATTAAAATGGGACTTGATCCTGCCATGTACGATCCGTAGTTCACCTTTTTATTAGCTTGAAAATGCTCTGTGTTTTTACAGGGCATTTATTTTTTTTAAAATACAAAATTTTCTTATATAATATAATTGTCTAAACACATAGACGGAAGGGAAGTGCTATTAATGGCAAAAAAATTAGTAACAAAGGTTATTTTTGAGGTCGGTGATATTCAAGTAAATATAAGAGATGTTATGGATTCGGTCAAAGTAGCTTGGGTAAATGCCGGGAATTCATCGGATAGCCTGAATGAACTTACATTTTACATCAAAGCAGAGGGCAGGAAGGCTTATTTTATAGGTAATGGCGGAAAAGTGAAAGGAAGTGTTGCGCTAAGTAATGCGGACGATCTTTCCAATGATGTTATTTTCGAATAAATCTGCTGTAATTATAATGTATGTATTTACTGCTCCACTATTAGTGGAAAACACTTTAACATAAACAAGGAGGAAACCTTAAATGAAAACAAGAAGAATCATGACAATACTTGCCACGATGACAATGGTAACAGCTTTTGGTGCAATGTCTGCATCTGCAGAGTCAGGCATTATCGAGGATCTGCCTGTTAATGAGCTTCCTTCAGAGGATGTTCCCGTAGAGGAAGACCCTGCTGAAGACACACCTGTAAACGACGATGCACCTACAGATGAAACTAAGACTGAAGAAGAGAAGCCCGCAGAAAATAATGCTTCGCAGACTGATGCTCCTGCTGAAACAACAGGTAACAACACTGAATCAAAGAACGATACAAAACCGGCAAACACAAACAATACTGCTTCAAAAGCTAACAGCAAATCAAGCAATAAAAACGCAAATCCTAATACAGGTGCAGTAAGCATGAGCTTTGCAGTTGCTGCTGTAGCTGCCGGCGCGATGATTGTAAGCAAAAAGAGAAGATAAAAGTATCATTAGGTGTTCAGTTACAAAAATACAGTAATATTTGGGGCTGTTGCAGCCCCAACAAAGAAAAAGAGCATAATTTTATAAATTATACGATGATTCTATTGACAAATAAATGATTATCTGTTAGAATGATATTTAAGTAAACAATTTAATTATATTCACTTATAACAGATAAGACAGAAAGGAAAGAAAAAATATGAAAAGGTCATCGAAGATTTTGACTGTTGCTGTAGTATCTATTATTAGCTTTGCACAGATTCCGTTTACTGCTTTTGCAGATGACAATGTAACCGAATATCAGGTTTGGATAGGCAACACTCAGGTAACAAGTGAAAACAAGGACGACGTTCTTTCTGACGGAGGTTCCGTTAAGTATGATCCTGAAATTCATTTGCTCACCTTTGACAATCCGCAGGAAATTGAAGGCTCTACTTATGCTAATACTCGGTGGGCTGTTATACTTGCCAAGGAAAGTGTAACAATGACAGGAACGTTAGATCTGATCAATAACAATGAACAATTGAAAGAAATAGGTATATGGTGTCACGGTAAAGAGCTCATTCTTGACAACTTTAAAGTTTCAGTAACAGGTTTTAGCAGTGGTATCACTTCGCTTCTGAATAGTATTACAATACAAAATGATTCTGATGTATACATTTCTGAATCACGCAGAAAGTATAGTACTACATATTCAATTTCAGCTTATAATAAACTAAGTATAAATAACAGTCGTGTCACAGTTGAGAATTGTGACACTGGTATCGGCTTAAATTGCAAAAAAATATATATAGACGGAGATAGCACCTTTGTAAAGTCATCAAATGTTACGGAAGGCGAACCCATTGTTACAGGAAATCTCTATATTGGTGATAAGCTTGTTCTGGACAAAGATAAAGATAAAGGCATTTACACTGTCAAACCTAAAAAAATACACAACCTTACCTATGGTATAAAGCAGTCTGATAATGAAAAAACTGATATTATAGATACTTATGAATACGAGGAAGGTGCTGATGTAAAAGTTGCTCTTCCCCAAATAGAAGAAGGCTATGAACTTGATAAGGTAATATATACGTTTGATCGTAAGGAATATGACATAACGGATTCTTTGTCTTTCACAATGCCTGATGGAAATGTTACAGTTGATATCGTTGTAAAGAAGAAAAATGAAACAGAAATTGGTTTGACCTATCCCACGAATATTAAGGTTGATTACAGCGAGGATTATCACCAGATAAGATTTACATGGGATAAAGTACAGAACGCTGACAGATACGGTATAGCTGTTTATCTAGCTGGAAAGTGGAGAATTCAGACTCAGAGCCTCACTACCAATACATACACTTCTCCAAAGAATCTGACTCCGGGCAAAACATATAAAGTTGCTATTGCTGCTAGAGTGAATGGCAAGTGGGACACTTCAGGTGCTATTTATCACGCTGTAACTGTTACAGTTAAGTAGTTATGGCATATATTTGATAATGGGGCTGTTGTAGCTCCAAACAAAGAAAAAGAGCCCGGCACAGACCTGAAAGGTGCCAAGCTCTTGAAGAGGGCTTGGGGATGTGCGCACTGAAACAGCTTATTTCACCAGTAATTATGGTTTTTTACTCTGATGTTCGGATATGGTTAGAGGGTGCTGCGGTTGCAACACCCTCTTTTTTTATTGATTTGAATTTTCGTATATAATATAAACGAGACCGATATTGATGATATGGAGTTCTGATGTTGGATCCCCATTCACCTATCGAACTTACAATCACACTTCAAACTCTAAAACTTAAGGAGGAAATAATAATGCTGAACAATTGCGTAATTATGGGAAGAATCACAAAGGATCTGGAAATGAGACAGGTAGGAGACGGAAATGCTGCAGTAAACTTCACTGTTGCTGTAGACCGCGACTACAAAACGAAGTCTGGAGAAACTATGACAGACTTCATACCCTGTCAGGCTTACGGAAAGACTGCCGAGTTTATCGGTAAGTATTTCGGAAAGGGAAGAATGATCAATGTAATTGGTTCGTTCAGATCAAATCCTTATAAGGATAAGGACGGCAATAACAGGATCATCTACTGTCTGCAGGCAGAAAAGGTAAACTTCACCGGCGAGCCGAAGAAGGATGCCTCAATTCAGCCTCAGAATAACTATGTTTCTGATGCGCCAATCGAAGCACCTGATGATTTCCCTTCGTTCGATAGTTTCAACGGAGACTTTGACGACGGAGACGTATTCTGATCCAACACAACAAAAAAGGCTGTCATTTAAAAAATGGCAGCTTTTTTCTATTTACTAAAATTTTCAGCTATAATATATATAGTTAAATTGTAGAAAGGAGCAATATCTATGAACAACAAGATAGTTACTTTTCTTTCAGCTGCATTAATTCTTGTAGCTGCAACTTCATGCGGAGTTGATTCGCGGGAGGTGATAAACCAAAAATATCCCGTAGAAGCAGTTAACCTTACAAAGATAACATCCATAGACGGAGTGTATTTTTATGTGCCGGATGAACATTTGAATTCAAAGGATAATACAACAGAAAATGGATATTATCTTAAGGATGATGACTTTTTAGTAGAGGTAAGGAGAATGAATGATCCAGCTGCGAACGATGATCTTGCAGCTTTATCATCATTTTTTTCAGGACAATTCTCCGAAAACATCTATATTAAGCAGAAATTGGAAGACGGGAAATTTGAGTGCATATTAAGAGATGATGATGAAAAAAACGGTTATATAAAAACCGTAAATGATGAATATGCAATTCTGTGCGTGTCCGATGATGATAAAACGGCATCTACAATTGCTGATAGCTTGGAATTATCAGAAACCAAGAAAAAAGCAGACGGAAAAACAGAATCTGTAAACATTGATGATGACCTGTCCGCTTCGGTAAATGGAGTAGAGATAGGTTCGGCACTATCAGTAGAAGACATCCAGAATGATTTTGCTCAGATGGGAGCAAACTTTGAAAGCATGAAAGAGGACCTATCAAATATAAACGGTTCCTCTATCCGGGATATCAACCACAAAGTCATAATGCAGTTTAATGCCATTGAATCTACCGGAAAAGAAGCTCAGCAAGCTTACCTGAATTCGGTTGCTGCATATAAAGATGCAGTGAGTAAATATAATGTAGAGTTAAGTAACGGTATCAACCTCAATTCCACTAAAGAGGAGATCCAAAAAGCACTGAAAATAGATCTTTCTCCGGAATGGGAAAGAATAGTGATAAATAATCAGAACAAAACTTCCGATATCAGAAAAATAATAATTGAGTACAACAATGAAAAGGACAGTGTAGAATCTATAATTATCAACGATATAAATGAAATCAAAAATGAAGTTTCAAACAGAGAACAGATAAGAGATAAAATGAATGAAGAGTTTTCAAAGGAACCTATAAGGATCCCTGAAGGAATATTTGATGATAATAGCAGCGGAAGCAAGAATAAGAGTGATGTAGTTAACGAGGATGTGCTATCAGATATTGTAAAAGAAGATATAACGAAGTCTGATAATGATCCGAACACCGAATTAGGGCTTCAGGGGATCAATAAATAATAAAAACTCTTATCTGAAAGGTTATGTTGGGCTTGGAGCAGCGTAACCTTTCTTTTTAGTGATCTATACCGAGTATTTTATACAAACTGACGATTTTAAAGAAACTTGTTGAATTATTAACTAAAATCATGTATAATTTTTATAAGAAAATGAGTGCAGAATATTTTGTAGTATCAAATATACAAGAAAGGCGGTGAATACAATGCTTAAAAAACCAATTGCATTACTTATTTCATTTGTGATGCTTGCTTTAGGTGGCTGCACTACTACCGGTACAAGTTCGGTTCCCCATCAAAGCAAACCATCCGCAACAGTGGTATCAACTGAAATTATAACAGAAATAAGTTCAGAAACTGCTGTCCCCGTGTTAAGTACCACAGAAAGCTCTGCATCAGAAACGACAGTAACTTCAGTAAGTACAACTGCGGCAATTACAGAAGAAACGACTACTACAGCTGCAGCTGAGCTTGTATCTATCGGCTTTTCCTTAGCTGACATCCCGTCTTATTCAGGTGAACCGTTTGTTGAGGTCAACAATAACATTCCTTTTTTTGAAGATAAAACTGTTACGGAAGCGTTTGAATCATACAGTCCTCTGGATGACCTTGGACGCTGCGGACCGGCTTTTGCAAATATTTGTATTGAGTTAATGCCCACTGAGCCACGTGGCCCGATCGGGATGATAAAACCGAGCGGATGGCAGACGATAAGGTATGATGATTTAATTGAGGGTAAATTTTTGTACAACCGTTGCCACCTCATATCATATGAAAATTCGGGGGAGAACGCGAATGCCCAAAATCTTATAACCGGAACTCGCTATCTGAATATACATGGAATGCTTCCTTTTGAGAATAAAGTAGCTGATTATGTTAAAAATACTGGTAATCATGTCCTTTATAGGGTAACTCCGATTTTTGAAGGAAATAATCTTGTTGCAAATGGTGTCCTTATGGAAGGATATTCGGTAGAAGACCAAGGTCAAGGTATTCAGTTCTGTGTATTTTGTTATAATGTTCAGCCGGGCATAGTTATTGATTATACTTCCGGTAATAGTAGATTGATGGAAGACTCGGTTTCTGAAACTACAACGACTAATACTGCAACTGCTGTAACTAATGTTACAACTTCCTTTGAGCAGAGCGAAACCGAGGAACAGTGCGATTATGTAGTAAATACGAATACAAAAAAGTTCCATTTACCTTCATGTTCTAGTGTAAAGGATATAAAAACGAAAAATCGATGGGACTATGAAGGGAATCGAGATGACCTGATAACTCAGGGTTATACGCCTTGTAAACGTTGTAATCCATAATAATAGGGGAATTATATGCAAACAAGGAAATAATACATGAATAAAGAACTAGGATTACTACGACTGAACCAATCATAAAGACAAATACAGAATTAGGAATCGATGCTGGGGGGGTGATGGACGGGTACTTTTTTTACAATTTGTAGAAAATCTTGTTCGTGTAATAAAAAAATAAATGCGAACCTATTGACAATTATCGCAAGGTGGAGTATAATTGCTACAATGGATTAGGCGTTAGCCAAATTAGGAATCTTCAGAGAAGAGGGACAAATATGCAGAAAGGAAACACAAAAGAAAGGATACTGGCAGCTGCGCTGGATCTTTTCTCGGTCAAAGGTTATGATGGAACGACGATAGATGATATCGCAGCACGTGTCGGTATCAAAGGACCATCTATCTACAAGTATCTGAAAGGAAAAGCTGATCTTTTAAGTGCTCTTGGAGAAAAAACAGAAGAGGAGTACAATACTGGAATGGATAAGGTACTCAGTGAAGCGGAAAAGGTTCACTCAGGAAAAGATTTGAAAGAATTTACTATGCATTCAGTTATGTTTACGATCAATAGCGAAGTTATAACAAAGATGCGCAGAATGTTGTCCATTGAACAGTTCAGAAACGAAGAATTTGCAGAACGTACTACAACATATCACATCAAGAAGATCACCACTCTCTTTACAAATCTCTTTCAGAGATTGATGGATGAGGGTGTCATGATAAAGGGAGACCCCGAGATATTTGCGATGGAATATACAGCATCGACCACCTTATTGATCCATATGTCCGATCGACAGCCGGAAAAGAAGCCTGAAGCACTGGCAACTATTGAACGGCTGGTTGATTCGTATATTGATCGACATTGTCTTATCAAATAATCAGATATCATATGTGATATTACCGCACCTGGAATTATTTCGGGTGCGGTTTTTGTTTTTTCTATATTTCAATACGTTTTTCTTTGAAGAATCGTTGATTAGCCGAGTTGTTTTGTGCATGCTAACTGAATTTATGATTTATATATTTTGACGGAAAAGGTCAATGCGCCGAAATCAAAGCTGATGTATTGACAAACAGTGACAGCTAATGTATAATAGCTAATAGTTTTTAGAGTATTAACTATTAACTATTACGTATAAAACCTAATAGTTAATAGGCTGTTAGCATGATTATGCACATGGTCATAAGTAAATAGGAAAAAACTTGTTTGCAGCAGCGTTCATGTATGAATTGCAATGCTTTTCAAAAAGTTTAGTACTTAGTAAATAATTGATTGACCGTAAGATCAAAACATTAAATATGGAATAGAATGGAGGAGAGATGATTTTGATGTTTGATGTTTTCTTCTTTATGATCTTTCATTTATTTATAAATCAAAAAGCTAAGGAGTAAAATTAAACATGATGAAATTATCAAAATCAGTTGTTAGTATCTTCATGACTATTGTAGTAGTCATTTCGATACTGCCTATGTCTGCTTTTGCAGCTTCAGACTATTGGAACTATCCAACACCAACCCGTACACTTTCAATGGGTTGTAGAGGAGACGATGTTAAGTGGCTCCAGTGTGCCATAAACGACCTTATTACTAAAGGTGATTGGAAAAATAGTCATCTTAAAACTTCAGAATTGGATGTTGATGGTGCTTTTGGAAGTGCAACAAGGACAGCAGTTTATGATTTTCAGAGAACGTATAATTTGACCGTAGATGGTTATTTTGGTCCTGATTCTCTTACTAAGATGTTGAAAGTGCTTTATCCTCGAATAAACAATAATAATTCACAGACTAATACACAAACTAATTCCGAACCCAAAATTCCAGATGCCAAAAATTACAATATTGATGGAACATATTACATCCGAAATAAAAAGACTAACAAGTATTTGGATGTTATGGGCGGTTCAAGTTACAATAATGCTAAAATAGTTCAATATCGATTCCATGGCGATCTTAATCAGCAGTTTTATATCAAATATGTAAATGGTTTCTATAAAATTTATTCAATGGGTGGAAACAGCAGTAGATGTTTTGATTTATCGGGTCCATCGGAAGCAAACACAAATGGTACAAATCTGAAGATATATGATAATGTAAGCAACTGCGTGCAGCAGAATTTCATATTAAAAAGACTGAATGACGGCAGCTATGAGATAGGCTCTGCCAGCAGTAATTGCAACAAGGTTTTGGAAGTTGAAAACTCTTCTTACGATGACTGTGCCACTGTTAAGATCTGGGAGGGCAATGGTTCAAAACTCAATGATGACTGGTATTTAGAGCCTATAAATGATTATACGACTAAAGCACCTAATCAGTTTAATAGAGCAGGCAACATATATACCCTAGGTTCAGTTAATTATGGTGGCTACAGATATAAAATTGTAACAAAAGATAATGTTCCATCAGGAATGGAGAAGGTGGATGATTTAATAAGGAATAAGAGAGATATTGACTTGTGGAAAGCAATTGCAGACTTTGAAATACAGACTGGAACCGACTATCTCCCTGCAATGCCTAAAACACAAACAATTTTTGGTATTACTAATACGCTTGCAAAATCTCAAACTTATGCAAAAGTTAAAATAACCTTGTATAAATCAAAAACATCTAATTTTAGATGTGCTACTATAGAGGTTTTTGATTCAGAATTATTTAATCGTCTTATCAATGACACGGGATATCTTAAAACTAATTTTACCGGCAACGATGGTAGAACATATGCGTTTAAGGACGAGAACGGTAGACTTCAGGGAATTTACATGATTAAACAACATATATATGATGATTATCAATACGATGGTTACTTTGATACAAATGGAGAATTTTGTTTAGCATTCCATACTTACGTTGATGATTATGTAGCAGTTTGTGTTAGCGGAGTCTGGAATAAAACATGGTCAAAATATGCAAGATTCACATATGGAACTGATAATCGTAGTGCTTCTATGTTCACTCCGATAAAAGCCTCCGACAATTTTGCTAATCTTCTTAATCAGTGTATTCAATAATTAAAAATACACTTTACAGTATAATTATTTATTGAACGATCAAAAATTGAACATCACCAAAGGCAAAAGAATAGAGCCTTACTCAATTTTGAACGACCCCAGCATAAATCATAAAATAATAAAAAGCTGGACGTTGTACTGCTCTCAATGGTGGGCGCAGGCATCTACTCCAGCGTACCCGAGGTGTTGTACGTACCAACAAGGTTTAGGAGCTCAATGCGGCAACAGTTCCCGAGTACGAGAAGTTCTATCAGCTTTATCGCGATATCTATCCCGCACTGAAGAACGAGTTTTCCAAGCTGGCTAAGCTGTAATAACACTGCCAAGGAGTAGAGCTTTATCTGATTAGCGCTAAAGAAGTAATCTATCCACACCAAAACAATTAATACAGACAATTTACAGCGGATCACTAAGCACCATTATGTCACGAAGTCATGATGGTGCTTTATCATTATATTTGAAATAGACCATGTCCCAAAAACCGTACATACTCCTATTGCAAAATCTGTTTTGATGTGCTATAATACTCTAAACATAAACGACAAGGGAGGTATCATAATGACAGGGAAAAAGCCGAAAAAGCTTTATATGCACTATATTCTTGAGGTGCTGAAAAAGCATACTGACGAGGAACACAGGATATCTCAGCAGAAGATAGCCGATCTGGTGTTTGAGGACTATGGTGTGAAAATTGACCGCAAGACGGTGCGCCATAATCTTTCTATGCTGCTGGAAGCAGATTATCCGCTGGTATATATCGAGCATCACCGTACCAACAAGTGTGGTGCACATGAGAATATAATGACTGACTGGTACTTCCAACGTGAGCATAAGTGGGACGAAAGCGAACTTTGCGTGATGATCGACAGCCTGCTTTTCTCGAACTATCTGCCGAAAAATCAGTGTGACAGGCTGGTCATGAAGATAGCCGAAATGGGCGAAGATGACTTCCAAAAGCGCGTAAAAACCATGACATCGACGGTTGGACGAAACGGTGTGAATAAGTCGCTTTTCTACACAATATCACTGCTGAACGAGGCAGCCATCGACAAAAAGCAGGTGCAATTCCGTTACTGCGACTACGGCACCGACTTCAAGCTTCATCCGCGGACTGACGACAACGGTGAGAAAAAACTCTACACCGTCAGCCCATATAAGCTGCTTTCGCTGAATGGGCGGTACTATATGCTGGGGAATCCAAAGGAGCGTGATGGCATTAGCGTTTTCCGCACCGACAGGATAACCGATATCTCAATTACTGATGAAAAGGCGGTGTCAGTGCGTTCACTGAAAGGTTTTGAGAACGGCATAGACCTAGGCGATTATGTCCGCGAACACCCGAATATGTGGGCTGGTGAGGTCGGTTTATGCAAATTCAGATGTCAGCAGTATCTCATGAATGATATTGTTGACTGGTTCGGTTCTTCGGCAGGTATCACTACCTTTAAAGATGGCTCTATGGAAGTCAGGGTGCGTGTAAGCGAGGACGCTATGCTGCACTGGGCTATACAGTACGCCGATCAGGTCGAGGTGCTGTTTCCGGAGTCCCTGCGCATGAAGATTGGCAAAACACTTAGAGAAGCGGCAGAGAGATATAAGTGAGAAATTGATATCAACTACACCGCCGCTTTTTTACCCATCTTATATGTTATACTATATACCGAAGATGAAAAAAGCTTCGGTATATTTTTTATCATTGAAAGGAGCGCACATATGGGATTTATTATCAACGGAGATTTCCTCGAAAAGTACACCAAAGAAGAAGGCGTTACAAGGGCGGTCATTCCCGAGGGCGTTAAGGACATCAGGTATCATGCTTTCGATGATCGTGACGAACTTACTTCCATTCATATCCCCAACAGCCTCTACCCCTGGGAAGAAGGCGAAATTAATTTTGGTCTGTGGAATTGCGACGAGCTTGTTGAGATAACTGCAAACGAAGATAATCCCAACTATGTAAGCGTGAATGGCGTTCTGTACAGCAGGGACATGACCGCGCTGATACGCTGTCCGAACGCTATCGATACGAAACGATTCGTGATACCCGATACGGTGATCGATATACTGGATGACGCTTTCGCCGGATGCTATAACATCGAGGAGATCGTCATTCCGTCTTCGGTAAAGCTGATCTGTCCCGGTGCCTTTACTGAGTGTTCTTCGTTAAAAAAGGTAGTGTTCCCGAAATATATGCCCTTTTCTATCAACGACGATATGTTCATGTTTTGTACTGCTCTGGAAGAGATAACCATTCCCGCGGGAGTTACTTCATTATATACGCAGGTTTTTAACGGCTGTACATCGCTGAAAAAGATCACCATTGGAAAAGATGTGGAAGATTTCGACGATCTTTCATTAAGTGCGCCTGCTCTGGAAGAGTTTGAAGTTGACCTGTTCAACCAGCACTACACCAGCAGTGACGGCATTCTTTACAATAATGAAAAGACTATCCTGCTGAGATGCCCCGTGGAAAAAAGCGGTGATATCATCATTCCCGAAAGCGTCACGCAGATAGGTGATGAGCATTCATTCGGTGGATTTATTGGCTGCCGCAAGGTGAAAACCATCCATGTGCCTGCAAGCGTGAAACGTATCCTGAACGATGCTTTCAGATACTGCTCAGCAAAAGTGACCTACGAAGATAAGGATTCCATTGATTTTTTTAAGGCGGAGAGGTTTTGATATTTAAAATTTGTTATATATTTGAATTTGTTTATTTACATTGACTTTTGTTTGTGAATGTGGTATAATAAGGTTACAGCGATGGTGCTGTGACATTATTCTTTATTGAACGGAGGATAAGTTTATGAAATATGATCGTGATTTTCTCATAAGTGTTCACAATGATATAAAAGCTGATATGGCTGATATTCACTTTGAACAACATCGTAATCCTGGGAACCTCATTTCAAATATCAAACCTGAAAGTGACTTTTTCACTCTCCGCTACTGGCGTGCAAAAGATGCAAACTGGTTGACAGATCATTGGTATAATCAGTCTTGTCTGGAACTGCTTGTATGTAATAACAGGTTGTTTATCGGTATCTGGTTCGGTATAAATAATAAAGATTTCCCGAAACGGAAAAAATTTGAACATGAGATTATTGAAAAAGGCAAAGACTATCCCGGATATATCTGGGCAGATGAAAACGGATCACCGGCGCCTACCGATAAAAAACTGATACAGTGGCTCTGTGAATCAAGTCATGAAACTACATTTCGCAAAGAATTAACTGATTATTGCAGGGATGAAGTGTTAACAGAAATGAAGCATCTCAGTGAGTATCTTGATGTATTACTGAAAAAGTAAATGAGCAATACAGTATTTACAAAAAGAGATATTATAGTGAAAGTACAGAAATGAGGCTGGAATTTGTTGTATTGATTGGAGAGCTGTTTTATGAATGATAGGAGAAGCTATACTATTTATATGGAAGCAACCAATTATTTGTATCAACATGCAATAGGATTAACAGAAAGTGTACTTGAAGAATACTTTGTAAATCCTAGGAAAAAGGAATTAAACGAAGCGTTCGGTGTTGTTATATCTTCTGCTGAAGATTGGCACAAACCAAAAGCTCGAAATATAAAATATAAAGAACGTTGGAACGATATTGAAAAGGTTGTTGGTAATTATAAATTATCCTATGTTATCAATACATTCAAAGGTGATCCACACAAGCTTTATTCGGCTTTTATAGAAAATATTTCTTTAGATGATAGACAATTTACCAAAGATGTCTGGCTTAGCTATGCTAATTGTATTTGTGGAATGGCACAGTATCTTAATCAGTTCAAAGATGCTAAAGAAATGTATAAATATTTCGATCAATTTAAAACTCCAGAAGAAAAGATTAAACTGATAAAAGAAATCTCTGCCAAATCGCATATCATTAAAACAAAAACGGGTTGGGGGTTTGCTCTTTCTGCTAATTGGCTAAAAGATATTGGTATGCTAGATTTTTGTAAACCAGATATTCAGATTAGGAATTGCTTATCTTCACTTGGGCTTTGTGGTAAATCAGATAATGCTGTTTTTAAAACATTAGTAGCTATAGCCGAAGATTCAAAGAAGTATGATAAAACAGCATCGGCTTTTAAGATTGATAGAATACTTTGGTTAATTGGCAGTGGTGATTTTTATGGTAATAGAAATATAAAATGGGAAGGTAGCTTAGAAGAGTTTATCTCAGAATTAAAGAAAAAAATCTAATGAATAATCACTTTATCCCCGACCCACACCGTCGGGGATATTTTTTCACCCTTTTATACATATCCGTTTTTATCCCCATCCCATATGCTATAATATATACCGAAGCCGAAAATGCTTCGGTATTTTTTTACCCGAAAGGAGCAAAAATCATGCGTATACTTAATATCCACGGCTACAACGGAAGCCCCGAGAACAGCGCTTATAAGGCGCTTGCAAAACTTGGTCACGAGATCATCTCACCCGCTTTTGACTATGAAAACGAGTCGCCCGACGATATCATGGGCAGGCTTAGCAGGCTCGCCGATGACGAGCAGCCCGATATCATTGTCGGCACAAGTATGGGTGGGTTTTATGCAGCTGTGCTGTCTGCGGAACTTGATCGCCCCGTGATAACGGTGAACCCGTTCCTCATGCCTTTTCTGACCTTTCCCGAGCATATCAAGTCCCTGATAGCGCTGTTTGGTGAGCTTTCCAAGATCAGAAGCGAGAACGTCAGCTGTATCGTAGGTTCGCAGGATGAGGTGCTGGGAGATCACGAATTTACAAAAGATCTTCTGGATAATCCCCGTTTTCGCATCATCGAGGGCGGCAAACATTCGGGTGCTACGCTTCCTCTGATTGAATATTTCAGTGAGGTGATCAAATAACCTTGAAAAAAGGAGTGTTCTGGCTGATAAACGGCGAACTGCTGACTTTCCCCTTTGACGGAAAATACCCCGAGGGCACAGCAAAGTCGGGGGACACTTACAATCATCAAAAACTGTGGGAAATAATCCGACCCAAGGGCTGTAGAAAGCTTTTTGACTATTACCCGCGGGGCAGAGTTGACATTTCAAACAAAGGCAAAGCTGTGATCTATATGAGCGTGCATATCGGCGAAGATCGTCTTACCGTGATAAAGTCAGCCTTTGAGATATCGGGCGATGCCGTTATCAGATACGACCAGAGCAAACATTATATGTGCTGTCTCGACAGGTGAAATGAGGAGGATATTATGAACGTGACTATACTTTCCAGACGTCAGGCAGAAGACCTTATCACTGAGGGCAGATTTCCCGAAAACAGCGATGTTATAAGCTTTTACGACCCTCAGGAATATGCACCCGATGGTTACAGCCGTGTAGATTTCAGCCGCATAAATGCAGAAGTTTTCTATGTTGAAGCCCCCGATATCGATTGGGATAGTTTTGAAAATATGTCACCCGCTGAAGTCAGGCTGGTAGAAGATATTTCCGAACTTGCAGACTTTATCTATGCCGCATTTGATCAGGATAAAAACATTATCTGCCAGTGCGATTTCGGGCAAAGCAGAAGCGCAGGCTGTGCCGCTGCGATACTGGAGCATTTTTATTCTTCAGGCAAAACCATATTTGAGGACAGCAAATATTTTCCGAACCAGATGATATTCGCCGAAGTTTTACAGGCGCTGATTCAAAAGAAACGAGAACTGAAAGGAAATAAAGCTCAGATGAAAGTATATATCTATTCCCGTGAACAAGCCGAGAAAATGATTGCAGAAAAGCGGTTCCCGACCAATACCGCAGTGATAAGTTTTTACGATCCTGCCATTAAGCACATCAACAAGAATTACAGCCATCTCGATTACAGCGCTGTATGTGATATGGTGTTTTACAGCGAACTTGACGATCTGGATATCGATGTGCTTGGCGATAAGGGGTATACTTTTGAGAGCTATTTTTCCGAAGCCGATGACATGGCGGCGTTTGTCAAAAAAGCCTTTGATTGCGGGCGTGATATCGTCTGCCAGTGCGAATATGGTCAAAGCCGAAGCGCAGGCTGTGCTGCGGCTATTCTGGAACATTTCTATCATACTGGCATAACAGTGTTTGCGGATTATGCGCGGTTCCCTAATCAGCTGGTGTTCAATAAGCTGTTTGAGGCGTTGGAAAAGATCGATCCAAGGTGAATTATGATATATCTCAAATGCTGTTGTGGGTATTTTCATACTAATACGGACATTCCCTAAGATCGTGTATCGGTGCTTTATAATAATGGTGCCATTCCACTTGCTTACTATCGTGTATTCTTCTTTTTGATAGATCTCATCTATAACATTGCTCAATACTCTGACAGGTGAGCTTTCTTCGATGTAGATCTCATAATTCATGTTAAGACGCACTTGACAATTTCTCATTTTTGTGGTACGATCCTTTAGTTGACACCAGTTTCATACGGTGTAGATCCTCAGTAAAAGAAAGGTAAAATATATGGACATTTTGAAATCAATAATGCCGCCAATTGCTGTAATAATAATTACTACAAGTACAGTTATCAAGCGTAAAGACATAAAAGAAAAGTTCTCTACTCGTCCGGTTCTTAGTTCCATACTTGTACTAATAGGATTCATAATAATGCTGTTATTAGTATTTTTTGCAGCACGTTATGTCATGAATATGGTTTAATGTTTTTTTAATTATATTATTCCACCAAAAAAAGAGCTTGACATTCAGTCAGGCTCTTTTTCTTTGTTGGGGCTACAACAGCCCCTTTGTTACGGGTTTTGATTTATACGACGTCATCCATTGACTCTTTTCTATCGAAAAAGTCACGAAGGATACTGTCACCGATCTCATCACAGAAGTCACATGCAGCCTTTGTCGATATCGTTTCCATATTCCATTCCTCTTTAACTTTTGCAAGTGCAGAAACTTTCTGTCCATAAACCTGCAGCTTAGCATCTCTGGAAATAAGGAGTTCTCCGTTCTTTGCATATTTACCTACTATGAAATTGGAGATCTTTTTACCTTTATTCATCTTTATGAACATTGCTTGCTGGTTCATAAGATTTGCGATCTGACTGTCGCTGTACTCTATACCGTTGACAAATCCATGCTTATGCATAAGTACAAATCTTTCAGCAGGAGGGAGTCTGTCAAGAGCCTTTTCAACGTCGGATTTCATATATTGCTGATCAACAATCTCCTCGCAAGTTGCTGTCAAGTCAGGAATAGAGTGATTAAAATTGTCATCATCAAGAGACTGAGCCTCGTTTTGACGAGAGCCAACCATGCATCTTTCAATGGTGGTTGTAGGTATATCTTCACCTCGGTTTGCCAGAATGCAGGATCTTATCTCATCAGCGTTAGGATAATAATTAGCTCCTTTAATGGCCTGAATATCGGCTATGGCCATCTTTATCTTTTTTTCGTTGATCATGTAGTGATTCGACGAGTTAGATGTTGCTTTGTTAAGCTCATCGAGTATTGCAGCTTTGATCTGCGACACAGCGAAGGTATGGAACTGAGTACCTTCATTGAATTTATATCTTTTTGCAGCATAGAATATACCGTATCGACCGGCCTGCATAAGTTCGTCCCAACTAGTCCTCTTGTTTGTGGTAAAGTGCTTTAAAGTCGAAGTTATCAGACCGATGTTCTTTTCGATGAGCACAGTAGCTGCAAGTTCCTTTTCACGCTTAGTGAATTGTGATTCAAGATCCTGATAGATCCTGACGATATCTTCGTTCGTAAGTTCTATTATCTCTTCTCTTGTGATCATAATTATACTCTCCTTATGGTTCTTTGTCTACTCGGCTTTTTTGACTTTTAAATAATCGAGCGCTCTTGGAATCATGCCGCCTAATTCCGCGAGAAGAATGTATGATGATAGCTCGATTTTATTCTTCGCGGCTTCGATGTACTCAAGTACAGACAAAACCTGGTCGCCGGGGATATTAACTTTTGTCGTAACAACAAGCTGATTAAAAATATCTATCGTGTTTTTATTTTTTAGATCATGCGTTAATGCATAAACCGTTAAAGCATCAGCAATATTATCATCAAACAAAAATCCCACCTCCGGATATATTTTTCTTTCTTTCGACAACTAAATTATATCATATAATTTTTTAGGTTGCAATAGGATTGGTAAAAAAATTTTTCTATATACTTAAAGTGGTAATTTAGTACTAAAAAAAACACAGCAGATTTTTTCTTTTTTAGAAAATATTCTGCTATAATAATTATATATATACAGTAATAAAGGAGATGTCACGCTTTGCCAAAGATATTAAAGACATTTTGCGTTAATTGCGGCAACAGTTTTGAATGCCGAGAGGATAGATTCCCAATATGTAAATGCGGTCACACAATCCCTCTTTTTGAAAACGATGTTCGTTATGCAAAAATAGATTGTAATGATGAGATGTATGATACCGAAGAGTTTTATGAAATCCAATCCAATCTTATAATTTATGATAACGGAAATGAAAAGAAATACACCGAAAACGACTATCTTACTCTGATAGAAATTTTGCCTGAACTGTATTTTTATCGTGAAGATGATGTTTGTATTCTTCTGCTTGCCGATCTTCCTTACGAAAGGAATTTAATTCAGGATTTTACTGCATCCGAATTATATCTTCACCCTATATATTGTCAGAATTCTTCAGTTTATAATTGCCTTTTTGATCTGGGGGAGATAAATGCTGCCAGGACAATGATACACAATAAAAAACTTCTGAATTTCAACAACAAAACACAGGAGTCATATTTTCGGAAAACGGTCTCTGTTTATCTAGAAGGAGAGCTTGGAGATAATATCTTCACGGCCATTGAATGCTGCTTGAATCAATTTGAGATAGAATACTGCAGCGCTTTGATCAAATCAAACCTGTCACTATCTGATTTTAAACGTCTTATCAGAAATACTGATTTTGATAAACAGACATTGTGCAGGTACTTGAATGAAGCTGCACTTGTTCAAATAAAAGGTGATGATGCCATAAAAATGATTGAGGAATACGATTTTTACAAAAAAGAACACGAATTGTTTTCAGTCAATTTCGATGAAGGCAATCCGATTTATCATAATCATCATCTTGCTACTATATCCTATAATCTTTACCTGAAGAACGGATTACTGGAATACCGTAAATATAGCAGTAGATATACGGAAGATTATGATACTCTTCAGGTCGATGAATTTAAAATAAAACTTATCAGCGGAAAAGAACTTACCGACCTGTCGGCAGGTATACTGCCAAACGGTACAACAGCACCTGCTATAGGTGTTTTTGAGAACGATAACCTTGTGACTTTGATCGCGAATTCAAATGACCGTATTTATGTAAATGGGAGACAAGACGATATCGTAAAGGCAGCGGTCAATAAATTTTTGGATTCCACTGACGGAATAAATATATAAAAAGAAAGAGGTACAAAACTATGAATTTTTACGGGTTCAAACTAAACACCAGAGATTTTGATTCTGCTGAGAAAATAGTAGAACAGGTAAAGCGTCTTGTATACGATAAAGCACAAAAGATCTACAGAGAGCTGCTTTCTCATGAGATCCAAGTGCTTACAGATGAATGCGTTGTTGGACTTCATGATAACGATAAAATAAACTGTATATATGATGCTGCAACCGAGCTCTTGCAGAAAAAGATAGCTGTTGCTATCGCAAAAGGACTTGATACAGAATATAATTTCAATGTTGTACTGAATATGTTTTCATACAACAAGGAGATCTACATTCAAATTGCAACGTATAATTTTATTTATTACAAGGTTCTGCTTGATATCAAAGACATGCGGGATCTCTCTATCCATAGCGTTGTTGAGCAGGAAGAAAGAGATAAGAGAGTCAAGCTCTGGGAAAGCATTATTGATAAATACAAAGATCATTCTTGCTTTACCGTAAAGGTTTTCCCGACAAATGATCCCTTTATAAAGCCTGATTTTAAGGATCTTATATTTGACAGCCCAATTCAAAGAGCGGAAGTTCTGGCCCGTCACAGAGTAATGAATCAGTATCTTTCACTGTATGCCGGCGGCGGAACGATTCAGCCTGAAAAACTTATGGAGTATTACGAACAAGCATTTATGAAGCTTGATTCTCCCGAGGGCGGAGAACTCAGAGAACAGTACAAAAGTGATCTTCTGCGATTTTTACCTGTTATCGAAGAAAAGATCGTTATGACTAAGATGACGGATGAAGCTCCGATCAATAAACAGCTGCAAAATATACTGGAAAAAAAAGCCGGTGAAGAACAGTCGAGTCTATAAATCCAATCTACAGAAGAAGCCAATGTCGAAGTTTGACATAACAGGCTCCCTTTTGACTTATGCTAAGTTCATAGGGAACTGCGTTATATAAGAATGTGTGTTTATCCGTGAATGTATAGCCTAATCTGCAGCTCTATGGTCAACGAGCAAAAATTTTCCAGAGGATAGAACAGCGTTGCTTATTCAAAATCTTGTAATAACATTAGAAAAGGCTGACTTGCAGTTTTTATGTGCTGTCCCATTGATTAAGACATATCAGAAATGCCATAGGGCATAAAGCTCTATGGCATATTATCTGATTATAAATTTATTCCGTTTTTGCTATTTTGTGATTGTAATGTGTAGTTTTGTCGCCGAATTGTACAGCATACACATGCGGATTTCGATACATTAAGTTATGTGTCAAAAATAATACATTTATCTGGTGTACAAAACTCTGAAACGCATGTTTCTGTATCATAATATTCACCGCATTTCGGACATTTGAATATTATAGTATCATTTCCACAATTAAGACACAATCCTCTGGCAAATCCATGATTGTCATCAATATTCAAATCGTCAAAGGCAACCATTGTTTCGCCACAAAAATGACATTTTACATACATTACGGCATTTGAAGCATGCACAGACGTAGAATTAGAGTTATATATCAAACCACAACGGTAGCATCTTTTGTAAGGCAACATTGTTTGTAATCCAATGTCGCATATTGGACAATAATACAGTTTCCCATAATCAGACTTTGCTTTTTCGTTTAATTTTTCTGCGAAATTATAGTTTGCAAGAAGCTTCTTATACTCGGTGCTATTGATGAGATCAGTGATAATGATGTCTTTTTCACCCGCACTAATGTCAGTAAGCATTTCTACAATGATATAGATGAATATGTGTATAATGTCATTTTCAATTTGATTAATCTCGTTTGGTGTAAAAGTATAATTTTGATGTACTAGCTTATTTCTATAGTTTTGAAATTTATCCATGTATGCAAAATGGCTAGAAAAGGTTGTGCTTAATTCTTTATTGCTTTTCATATAATTTTTTAATTGCTCAAATTCATTAATTCTTAGTTTGTTGTTTTGGAAGGCGTCATAGATTTGATCTATCGAAAGCCCGTGGATACTCTTGGCTTCAAAAATAATGCGCACATCTACTGTTTCGGCTATTTTATATTTCATCGCTAATTCAAGAGCCATCTGTGTATTTACGATGGATAATATCTGATCAGCGTATGCTTTATTTTCAAGCCAGCGATTAAAATGATAAATCGCATCATTAAAGAATACAATAGCATTTTTAAATAATGAATCTGTAATTATGTTACTCATAAACTATCAATCCTTTACATTATATATCATAGGTATAAAAAAGTCAAGAAAATCGTATTTGAAACCGCATGGCAAAAAAGAATCAAGTACATAATCATTGAGATCAGCGGCGAAACACACATCTATGTTAACATTTTTATACATCTATAGTATACCACTTTGTATACAAAAAAGCAAGAAAACAAATGCAATTTCCACGAAAGAGGGATGTTGCTATGACAAAAAAATAATACAAGGCAAAAAGGGGGGTGTTGCAATCGCAGCACCCTCTAACCATATCCGAACATCAGAGTAAAAAAACATATTTACTGGTGAAATAAACTGTTTCAGTGCGCACACCCCCAAGCCCTCTTCAAAAAAGAGGACTCGGGGGTGTAATGTTCTGCTGGTTTTATGCTGATTTCAGTTCAAAAAGAGAAATTCCAAGTCGGTTTTCTGAGATCTTAGCAAAAAGCTTCTTTATGTTGTATGCAAGTCCCAGCAAAAGGAACTCAGTTCTGATGTTATTTTTGCCCCTGCACAGGAATCTTCTGAAGCCATGATCCTGTTTCAGTACTCCGAATACGCCTTCAGCCTGTATGCTTCGGTTCATTCTGAGCTGTTTTCCGAATTCGGTCGTTATATTTTCCAGGCTTTCTGTTCTCAGTTCTTTGAACTTATGCGATATAGACAGCGTCTTGTTTCCTTTTGCTTTTGTACAGTTCTGTTTGTAGGGACAACCTTCGCAGCTTTCACATCTGTACATAGCTTTTTCGGAAACGAATCCCGTCTTGCTTTTTTCGTGTTTAGTCCCGACTCTCCAAAGTATCCTGCCGGCTTTGCATACGAAAATATCGCCCATTTCGTGGTATTCCATATTCTCGGGTCTGCCGTATTTTGTACGATAATTCCGCTTTTTGCTCTGCTCATAATTTACGGGTTTTATATATGAGGTCATGTTATGTGATCTGAGATAAAGATAGTTCTCCTCGCTCTCATATCCTGCATCACAGATGATGTTTTTCAATACAAACAACTCAAGACTGTTAAGCTTTTCAAGAAACGGGATCAGCGTATTTACATCGCTCCGTTCGCTTGAAACGTCTATACCTACAATATACTCGCCTTCCACCGCTGCCTGTATGTTGTATCCGGGTTTCAGCTGACCGTTTCTCATATGGTCTTCCTTCATGTGCATGAATGTTGCATCGGTATCTGTCTTTGAAAAGCTGTTCCTTCCGTCAAAAAGGCTGTTGTAATAGTCATACTGTGCCATTTTATCGCGATATCCTTCCAGCTTTTCAAGTGCTTTCTGATATGATGATTTATGATGTCCTTTTCCGTAAACTCGTTCAATACCGAATTTTATCATAAGTGAAGAAAGTGTACCGATCATATCCGAAACTGGCGTATTTTCGGGGAATCTCACACCATAAGCATAATTTATCTCATCAAGTATCTCAGGCAGTTTTACTCGCAGTTTCTGTTCGTTTTTGGATACAGACTTCTTCCAGACGAATGTATATCTGTTTGCATTAGCTTCGATCTTGGTGCCATCAATGAACAGGTTCTTACCGCTTATCTCTTTCATATTCAAAAGATACTTTACAACAGCGTAAAACACACGATCGATCTGTTCTCCCATTTTCTGTCGAAATCTTGAGATAGTGCTGTGATCCGGAGCTCCAAAGCCATCGAGAAGCCACATGAAATGGATATCCCTTTTGCAGAGCTGTTCAATCTTACGGCTTGAAAAAGAGTCGTTCATGTAGCCGTAGATGAGTATCTTCATCATGATATCCTCGGGTATGGCGCCATTCCACTTGCTTACTATCGTGTATTCTTCTTTTTGATAGATCTCATCTATAACATTGCTCAATACTCTGACAGGTGAGCTTTCTTCGATGTAGATCTCATAATTCATGTTAAGACGCACTTGACAATTTCTCATTTTTGTGGTACAATCCTTTCGTTGGTTTGATGTTATATTTGCAATTACATTATACCACAAAATGAGACGCCTGGCACTACCTTTTTGGTGTGTCAGGCGTCTTTTTCTTTGTTGGGGCTGCAACAGCCCCTTTTTATCTCCCATAATTTTCGACTATAATATTTTTAGCATACTTATTGATAAATGGAGGTACATAAAAATGATAACCGAAAAATTAATGGGAAAATATCAAAATTACATTTATAGAGACATAGAAAGCGGCTTTACTATATTCAGACTAAGACCTCAACTGTCGGCAAATATTGCAGATAAAATGAAAGGAGGATTTGTGATCTGCAAAGGTGTGTTAGCTACGATCAATACGGAGATCCCACTGGAATTATCAGGAACATGGGAATCAAATGACCATGGATGGACATTCAGTGTAATGGATTATACTGAGAAAAACTGGGATGATATGATAACCCTGGATTTTTTGAAAAGCATAAAGGGAATAAATGATATCGTAGCAAAAAAGATCATAGCGGAATTTGATGATTTTTTTAATGATATCAAACTTCCGGGAGCTTCAGTTAGACTATCCATGATCTCCGGAGTAACAGCTGAAAAAAGCCAGCAGATCATAAATCAGATAAAGAATCAGTCCGAAAAAAGAGAAATAATGAAATTTCTTTTTATTCATGGAGCTAAAATGCTTCATGTGGACAGGCTTTATTCCAACTACGGACTAGAAGGTATTGAAAAAATCAAGGACGAACCATATGAAATAGGATTACAGATAGGGCTTCCACTTAAATCCTGTGATTCTATTGCTTCTTCACAGCAAAAAGACATGAAGGATCAAAAAAGAATTAAGGCATATATTGAAAATTATCTTCAAACGCAGATGATGTCAGGTAATATATTTATCAAAGAACCACAGCTCCTGCCGGATGTTTTAAAAGTTTTGAATTTTGACACATTCTCAGGCAGTGACAGATTCAGAGTGCTCATGGCGTTAAAAAACTCTGATGAAGTGGTTTATGCTAAAGATGATGATGGTTCAAAGATCTATCTGAAATACTTGAAGAAAGCTGAAGACAATTTAGCTGAACAAATAATACGATTGCAGAGCGCGGGATTAAAAACCAAATACAATGAAGAATATGCTGATTACGCCGAATCTATTGCAGGATTCAAATTTGCTCCCGAGCAAAGAGGAGCTTTCAGACTTCTGAGAAAGACAGGAATCGGTATCCTCACTGGAGGACCCGGAACCGGAAAAACAACGACGGTGAAGGGGATAATCGATGCATACGAAAAAATGTATCCCGATAATAAGGTCAGACTTTGCGCTCCGACAGGACGAGCTGCACAGAGAATGACCGAATCTACCGGACGACCTGCAACAACGATCCACAGGCTCCTTGAATACAAGCCTTTTGAAGGGAAAGAGTCGGATATAAGATGTAAAAATGAATATGATCCGATCGATGCGGATTTTATAATCGTTGATGAAGTAAGTATGCTTGACTGTCCGCTTGCTTCGCTGTTCTTCTCAGCGGTAAAATCCGGAGCATTGGTCATTATGGTAGGTGATATTCATCAGCTCCAGTCTGTAGGAGCCGGAGACGTACTGAATGATATGATCAAAAGTAAAACCATCCCGGTAGAAAAGCTGATAAAAACATACAGACAGGCTGCGGACAGCAATATAATAAAAAACGCAAATGAGATAAACAATGGTCATGACTGCTTAAGGCAGGACAGTGACTTTGAAATTTATCAGACTCAAAACATAACAGACAAAATCGTAGATATAATAAAAGAGTATCATAAACCAGATGATCTTTTTTACGCCCAGATACTTTCTCCATCACATAAAAATGACGGCGGAGTTGCTGATATAAATAACAGACTTCAAAAAGAGCTAAACCCGGGGATCGTTCCGGAGTTGATCTATGGAAGAAACAGAAAATTTAAGTTCCACGATAAGATCATCATGATAAAAAATAATCCCGAAAAAGGATATTATAATGGTGATGTAGGCTATATAACCGAAATAGGAGAGGAAGAAATGACTGTAAAGATACAGGATACAGAAATAAGACTCAGTAAATCAAATCTGGATGACGTCAAACTTGCTTACGCAATGACGATCCATAAGAGTCAGGGTTCTGAATTTCCAATAACTATCATAGCGTTGCCAAATTCGGGAATGCTTAAAAGAAATCTGCTCTATACAGCGGTAACAAGAGCGAAGAAGAAAGTGATCATAGTCCAGCAGCAAGGTTCAATTTCTATGGCTGTTAAACGTAACGAAGTAGGAAAAAGAAATACGACCTTGGTTGAAAGATTACATGATATAGTAATCGAAAGATGTATCGAATTGCAATAAAAAGGAGAAAAATTAAAATGATTATAAAAGGAAAAATAGACAAGATCTTTGCCGTAAGAGGAGATTGGGCATCTATATTAGTTTCCGGACTCCCTAAAGAAGAACTGAAAAATGCAGGATTTGCACTTTCAAAAAATCAGATAATGTTTGTAGGGAATATACCAAATCCTGTAGAAGAGTGCGAAATGGAATTCAATGGGGATTGGGTCAATCATCCTAAATACGGAATGCAGTTCAAGGTAACTGCCTCTAATCTTCTGCTGAATGACAAGAGCTCACTATTTAAGTATCTCACTTCAGGATTCGTCGAGGGCTGCGGGAAAAAAATAGCAGAAGCAATAATTGAAAAATTCGGGGATAATGCTATTGACGTAATCAGTAATGACTTTGAAAAATTGACAGAGATACCAAAGATCGGAAAAGCAAAGGCAAAAAAGATCCATGATTCATATATTAATACGTGTGGTATGATGCACATAATGAATCTTTTTAAAGGTCAGATCACTCAGAAAAAATGCGTAAAGATCCACGAGACTTATGGTGATAAGGCCGAAAAGATCATTCAGGATAATCCTTATCAGCTGATATGTGATATAAGAGGATTCGGATTCAAAACAGTTGATGAATTGGCTGTTTCTTCCGGAATAGCTCTTAATGATCCAAGAAGAGTAAAAGCAGCAATAATCCACACGCTTGATACAATAAGCAATGATCAGGGACACTGCTTCATCATGCTTGATGAGCTTGGTGATAATATAAGAAGCCTGATAGATAACATCGACGTACCTGATAAAGTTATAATCAAGGAGATCAAAAGTCTTTACGAGGAGGAAAAGATCATTCTTGAAAAGGATGGCGACTTCGTTCGTGTCTATCTGAAAGAACTGTATGACGCTGAAAATGACCTTGCAAGAAAAATAAGCATTATGAAGAAATACAGGAACAGAGCTTACAGAGAAGATATTGTAGATGATACAATCGAATTAATTACTTCAAGAGAAACAAATCCGGATTTTGAGTTTGAGCCGCTTCAGGTCGAAGCTGTAAAAACATCTTTAAGAAATCATTTCAGCATTATCACCGGCGGCCCCGGCACAGGAAAAACTACAATTATCAATGCAGTTGCTAAGGCAGCGCTTGCAATGAAATTCGGGGTTATACTTCTGGCTCCAACAGGAAGAGCATCAAGAAAACTCGCAGAAAGTACAGGACTTGAAGCCTATACGATAGCAAAATACACTTTCAGCAAAGGTGCTATCGTTGGCGATGAGATAAATAACAAACCGAACAGGCTGTTTATAGTTGATGAAACATCGATGATAGATGTAGAAAATGCCGCAAAGCTGTTTTACTTGATAAAGAAAACAGACACCGTTGTGCTGGTCGGAGATATCGATCAGCTTCCATCTATCGGAGCAGGAAACTTTTTCAGAGATCTTGTCAGCTCAGGGCTTGTTCCTATGGTAAAACTTACTTTTACTCACCGATTCAAAGGCTCAATTGCGGAGAATGCAAGGTCGATCAATCGAGGTTCAAGCAAATTCAAAGAAGACGATGAATTTGAGATTATCAAAGAGAAAGATCCTATCAGAAGGCAGGAATTAGTTTTAGCCAAGTATTACGAAGAACTAAAAAATGCAGGAGGTAATTATAAAAGAGTGCAGATAATCGTTCCTATGAGACAAAGAGGAGACACCTGTACAAATACGCTTAATAAAATAATACGCGATAAAGTTAATCCACTAAGACTAAAGCAGCAAGTCTTTGGCCCCGGTCAGTTCAGAGTCGGAGACAGAGTTATGCAGACTTCAAATGATTCTGAACTTGGAGTTGCAAACGGCGATTGCGGTATAGTATATGCCATAGACAACGATAATGCATCAATGGATGTAATGATGGATGTAGGCGGACGCAAGACCTACAATAAACTCCAGTCTACAAACCTTACCATCGCGTATGCGATCACCGTACACAAGAGCCAGGGTTCTGAATACATGACGGTAATTTCTGCATACGGTAATGCAGACTATGTAATGCTTCAGCGTAACTTGCTCTATACTGCTGTAACAAGAGCAAAAAATAAAATGATACTGATAGCTGACCCACAGGCGTTGTACAGAGCTGTCAATAATATTGAACCCATTATTAGAAACACATCTATAAATGAAAAGATCGCCAAATATGACGGGATATGATTTGTAGGAATCAGTTATCATTAAAAGAGATCACTTCGGTCTCTTTTTTTTGTTTTTTAAATTTTCTGATATAATTATAACAGGAGGGGATAGTATGCTTTTTTTTAATCCACTTAGAAGAAGGGAACTTGAGGATTATAAGGATAAAATATTCAACCGCACAAAAATCGAACTCAAAAAAGGTTCAAAATACACTGCAGATAAAGCTGAAAAATTATCTGATAGCTTCATAAAATTTAATGTATCAAGAAGAACCAAGAAAGGACTGTCTATTGCTTCTGTCTCGGTCGCAGTATTTTTGCTTTCTGTATATATTCCATCATGGATCACAGGTACAGAAAAAGAAGAGTATTACTCTTTGCCTATAGACCCTAAAGCCATTGAATTTAATGAAAAAGCTGCCGTAAATTATCCTGATGAAGATTTCGACGGAGATGGAATAACTAATTCTTATGAAATTTTATCAAAAACGGATATATTCAGTGACGATACAGATGGTGACGGCTTTGGCGATAAAGTTGAACTTGCACTTAATACAGATCCGGTAAAAGCTGATCCGCTTATAAAAGCGGTTAAAAAGAAGGATAAAGCTGAGGGTAAAACTATAAGTGATCCGTATAAAGACGACGGAGTGATATTATGGGCGGATAGTTATGAGGATAAGGCAAATGGCTATGTCATCAAAGATAAGAACGGATATTATATCAGAAATTTTAAAGGATGGGCTCAGTTCCCAGAGACCTTGCACAAATACGTGTATAACTACAATACAAAAGCACAAAAACTCGAAAAGATGAAATACAGAAAAGTTGAAGATGCTTATTACATAAATAAAGACAGTTATATCGTTATCCTGGATAATAAGCCGAAATACAAGTATACATTTTCTGCATTCGGTACAAATTACAAATTAAAAAACGCTTTCTTTGGGAATACACTTGCTTTTGTTTTGCCGGCAAAGGGGAAGACGTACTTGAAATGCCAAAAAACACCTTTGTTCAGTGATTCTGAGAGCAAAAATATTATTACAGATGTTAAGGTCTTAAAATACACAAATGATTTTAAGGACAGAATGACCAAAAACACAAACACAGCAGCTGACCTTTCTTCTGTATTGAAATTTATAGAAAGTAACAAGTGCGTATACGTTTCTTTGTTTGGCCCTGAAGAAGGAGAAAGTGTAGGCATCGTGTATGGTTATACTCCCGAAGGAGATCTGCTTGTAGCCGACCCCGAGACGGGAGATTATTCGGGTAAGATAAAAATCAAACTTAAGGCAAGAAAAATTGTGGATGAAAATAATGAAATAGGAAAACTTATTTATTTTGATTTTACCGGACTTGGCTTTGATTCAGAAAAGGGTTCCAGGATTAATTTCTTTGGTACGGAAACATCAGATGACTATGTAGATTATTTTTCATGACCTATTTGAAGGATCGTTTTCATAAAATGATTGTTACCGCTCCCTTTATTTGTCATCCAGAAGTGAACGTATCTTGTTATTCAGGGAATCGTTCTGTCGAGGTGCAGACACTCTATTTTGTCAAGCTGACCACTCTATTTGTCAAGGCAGAATGCTCCTGAGAAAACAACAGCGATAAACAAAAAACAAAACGGTATCTTCCCGACCTTGTGTCCGGGAGGATACCGTCTTTTAATTTATTAGGAAATATGATATAATGGTTAATAACCATATTTCAGAAAGGAAAAACGATAGCCGTTTTGCTTATATGATCCGCGGTCATAACTCGGCTATCGTCTACACTATGTTTATTGTATCGAGTTTTTCCGCATTTGTAAAGGACGATATTCATTATATTTTCGGTAAAGAAGAAGCAGTTTGCCCCGAGTGCGGTAATCATATGAGATTTAACGGCATATGCAGACGTTTTGTTTTCCGTGAAAATAGCCGAAAGCGTGAAAAATACTCTATGAGAGTTTTTTACTGTTCTAAATGCTATCACTATCATTGTGAACTTCCGGATTTTGTTGTTCCGTTCAAGCATTTAAGTGCCAAAATCTACGCTGCTATTTGTGATGCAATAAATGAGTTCGTTGATGATCACACAGCAGCACGCATTTGTCGCTGGGTAAAAGGCTTTTTAGTATTCGGTTCTGCAATCGTAAGAAGACTGAAACTTGAACACCCGACCCTTCGGAAAACCCTGTTTCACTGATCCTTTCGGGGCAGACCGAGCTTTGGGACAAGCTGAAGCTTTCAGCATACCGTGCTATACTCGGCAGAGTAGATATTGAGTGCTTTCTGACGCCTATGGATTTTTCGGATACAAAGAAATATATTGAATCTCAGCTGAAATATTCCGGACACAACGCCCCGATATTTACTGAGGATGCTATGCGATCTATCTTTGAATTTTCCGGTGGGAACCCTCGTGCCATCAACCGCGCCTGTACCCAATCGTTGATCTATGGTTCACAGATGAAGCAGACCTGCATTGACAGCAAGTCGGTGGATATAGTGCTTAAAAACGAGGTCACGGGGGGTGAAAAGTTCATGACAGAAGAACTGCTCCATGATGCTGTACTGATCTGGCTGCTGCGCCGACTGGATTTTTCAAAAGCAAGGCGAGAGGTATTTGAGTATTTTAAAATGCTCTCCGAGCAGGATGATTGCAAAAAAAATAAGCCGGCATGATATCACTATGGAGATCCTTGATATTCTTGATCGACATGAACTGCACAACAATGACGGCTATATCTGCTCGTCATGCCCTTATGAACCTTTTCCATTTTGAACCAAGTTTTTTTACGGGGAGCGTCTGTCTCTCTGCTTCTGCAAAAAAATACGCCCACACCGTAATAAACGATGTGGGCATATTCATTAGAAATAACAGGTGAATTTATTATAATAATTTTTTGCCTTTGATGTGAGCTGCGATCATGATGATGTCGGTTACATCGATTATGCTGTCACCGTTAACATCAGCGGCTCTTGCTGCGGTTTTATCAAGTAATTTTTTACCCTTAACATGAGCTGCTATCTTAACTATGTCGGTAACATTTATCTTACCGTCAAAGTTTACGTCACCCTTGATAATGGGTGTTTCGGCTGCTACAAGAGCTTCCTCAGCTGCTTCAAGCTTTGCCTTTGTTTCAGCGGAAACCTTAGCCTTCTGATCGTCAGTAAGCTCATCATAAGCCTTTCTTGCAGCTTCTATATCTGTCTTGTCAGCAGTCGTGATATCTTCTGCTGCGGGCAGATCATTGATAGCGCTTGTAACATCATTTGCTGCTACCTGATCTGCAGCATCCTTTTCGGCTGCTGCGAGTGCTGTCTCAGCATTGGTCAGCTTTTCAAGAGTGTCAGCGGAAACCTTTGCCTTCTGATCGTCGGTCAGCTCATCATAAGCCTTTCTTGCAGCTTCGATATCTGTCTTGTCAGCAGTTGTGATATCTTCTGCTGCGGGCAGATCATTGATAGCGCTTGTTACATCATTTGCTGCTGCCTGATCTGCAGCATCCTTTTCGGCTGCTGCGAGGGCTGTCTCAGCATCGGTCAGCTTTTCAAGAGTGTCAGCGGAAACCTTTGCCTTCTGATCTTCTGTCAGATCATCATAAGCAGCTCTTGCAGCTTCGATGTCTGTCTTGTCAGCGGTTGATACATTTTCAGCAGCAGTAAGCGCATTGATCTTGTTGGTCACAGCCTGTGCTGCCTTTGTATCGTCAATATCCTTAACGTCAGACTTTGCAGTTGTAACAGCGTTGTTTACATCAGTTATAGCCTGTGCTACCTGTGCTTCGGTGACGTTATCATTTGTCAGAACTGCATTTACTGTAGAAATTGCAGTTGATAGATCCGAAGAAGGTGCTGCGTAGTCTGCATCGTTCTTGATAGTGTCAAGATAGTTATTTGCATTTGTGAGTGCATCGTTCAGAGCAGTTTTGTTAACGGGAACAACTGTCACTGTGAGGTCCTGATTGAGCGTATTGTAATTTGCTGTATCATCAGGAGTGTAGGTAGCTGCAAAAGCATTATCACCTACATTACCCACACTTGTTTCAGTAGCATCCCAGGTCCAGCCGTTAGGGAGTGCAACATCTTCAAGTGTCTTGCCGTAAGCGGCTGTCAGACCTGTTACTGCTTCGGGTGTGGGGTCAGCTTTTGCGACCTTAACAGTCACGTCCTGTTCTACTGTATTATAGTTTGTATTTGTAGGTGTGAATACAGCCATGAATGTATGCGTACCTGCATTTCCGACAGAAGTTGTCGTAGGATCTTTCCAAGCCCATGTACCGTCATTGGCTGCAGGAAGTGTAACATCTGCCAGTGTCTGTTCGTAGGTCGCATTCCTTTCCGATACTGGATTAGGTGTCATGTTCGCTTTTGCAACATTAACAGTAACGTTCTGTTCTACTGTATTATAGTTTGTATTAGTAGGTGTGAATACAGCTGCGAATGTATGCGTGCCTGCATTTCCGACAGAAGTTGTCGTAGGATCTTTCCAAGCCCATGTACCGTCATTGGCAGTAGGGAGTGTAACATCTGCCAGTGTCTGCTCGTAGATAGCATTCAGGTCTGTTACTGCTTCGGGTGTGGGGTTTGCCTTTGCAACATTGATCGTCACGTCCTGCTCTACCGCAGTATAGTTCGTGCTTGAATGTGTGAATACAGCTGTGAATGTATGCGTACCTGCATTTCCGACAGAAGTTGTCGTAGGATCTTTCCAAGTCCATGTACCGTTATTGGCAGTTGGTAATGTAACATCAGCAAGTGTCTGTCCGTAGGTCGCATTCAGAGTATCAACAGCTGTCGTAGCTGCAGGGATAGGTGTTACATTGACAGTCAGATCTCTCTTAACGTTATTATAATTTGCTGTATCTGTGGGAGTGAAAGTAGCGGAGAATGTATTATTTCCGGCATTGCCCACACTTGTTTCAGGAGCATCCCAAGTCCAGCCGTTAGGAAGTGCAACATCTTCAAGTGTTTTTCCGTAAGCTGCTGTCAGCCCTGTTACTGCATCGGGTGTCGGATCTGCCTTATTTATAGTGAAAGTCTTCTCTGCTTTTCCGGCATAAACAGAGCCTTCTGCACGAGTGATGGTCAATGTGGCTGTTCCTGCATTTTTGTTGTCCTTATAGGCTACCAGATAATCTGTTCCCTGAGTCAATGTAGTGTTGTCATTCTTAACTACTACTTCAGGTTCTAAATTTGACCCGGTATAGGTCATATCAGCTATAGGCTGTACCCATTCATCCAGTAAAACAATATAGCCGCTGCTATCATTGTTTTGAATTATATTACCGGAACCTGTTCCACGGTTTACTGCGTCATCACCGATTTTATCTTTAGAAACAAGAGTATTGTTCACAACAGAAGTATTTGAATCTGCTGCCGTTGATCTCAGGATAACAGCATACTCTCCGGTTGAAACAATTATATTTTCTGTAAGTGAGTTTCCTTTTGACGTGTTGTTTACTGTTACAGTTCCTGTCACATTATTCTTTTCAAATTTCGTGTTATTGGCATTGTTATTGAAGATAACATCGCTTTTTAAGGTATTCTCCTTTATCTGTGTATCTTTCTGACTTACTGTCAGTTTACCGCCCACGGTATTATCCGTAAAGATAGCACCTTCTTGAAGGGAAACGTTGCCGTCTGTGATATTCCCCTCAGCTGTACTGAAGCTACCTATATTTATACTGCCTCCATTGGTAACTGTATTGTTTTTGTAGGTGCATTTTGTAAGGCTTAATCCGTATCCAGCATTGATGGCTGTATTCTTCCACTTTATGTTATTACCTTCAAGGATATGTCCTTCGCCTGTAAGCGCTATTGCATAGCTTATACCACCACCGGCATCACTTTCTATGTTATTGTTTTTTAAGGTAACATATCCGGGGTTAGTGTCACCCTGGAGATTGAAAGGAGTTACATTAAACATATTTCCAACAGTTCCAGAGGCTTTGATTGTATTATTCTCAAAAGTAATGTGATCTGCTCCCTTGCCAATAATCACACAGGATGAGCCGCCATTATTTCTGCCCTCAATATAAGAATTCTTTACCACTACATCGCTGGTTCCACCATACATTGTAAAGAAGCCTACTCCACTACCTACTCGCTTGTCCTTGACCGATATATCTATATTATCGACTGTCACATACTTAGCGCCCTGAATAACAAGTCTGCAATTCAGAAATTCCAGATTGCTGATGGTGGTATAATCGGCACCAGAAACAATATTGAAAGTCATATCAGCACCTAATTCCGTTGCGGTGCCGTCAAATTTCGCAACTGTATCAGAAGTTGAAGTGATTGTCACCTTTTTATTGATGGTAATTTTATTGTATAGTTCTCCTGAAAATTCGCCTTGAAAATCGAGCACTGATCCTTCCGGCACAGTATCCTTCAGAACACCGTTTTCATCAAAGTAATCGCTAAAATTTAAATTTGTTATAACATGAGTTTCTGATACAGAATCAGCATAAGCCGTAATGCTCGTTCCTACGAAAAGTCCTCCCGTACCCACGTTTGCAGGCACATTACCTGCCACAACAAGCACAGCCAATGTGCCTGCGATAACACGTTTCCACGAATTTCTGATAGTCATATCAATACCTCCTGTTTTTTACAAATAAAAAACGCACCAAAGGGATAAACGTATCCCAATGAATACGTTTTGATCAACATTTTTGAAAAAAAAGGCGCAGTTATGCCCTGTCTGTCTGATTATAATGATCCAGCATGGCTTTGTCAACTTTCTTTTTGGATACTTAACATTTCATTCATATAATTATTTTATCATTGTTTAACTAATCTGTCAAGCAAATGTGAAATAAATTTGAACTTATAACATAAACCTTGGGGATGGTGACAAAAGTTCAGGTGTGGAGTTGTGCAGAATGAAAGGAAAAATCAGGCATCCGCGCTTTGCAGATACCTGATCAGTCAGTTTATTTTACGATGTTTTTTCATTGACAAAATAAAGTATCTTTCTTTGACAGGATACGTTCACTTTTGGATGACATTTTGGAGGAGCGGTGACAATGATCCTTCTTTTTATTTCATTAAATTTCCTCGTATAATAATTGTAAGTGATTATTATGAGAAGTGGAGGGAATGCAAATGAAACTGATCACAAATCTTGAAGACATCAAAGATGCCTGCGATCTTGTGGATCTCGCAAGAGAACTGGATATAGATATGCAGAGATCGGGAAGTCACTGGGCAATAAGATGTCCAAATCACCGAGGCGGCCAGTACGACAAACATATCGGAAATTGCTACATAACCAAAAATCACAAAAACTTTATATGTAAAAGCTGCGGCAATAAAGGTGATGCGCTTACACTCGTGCAGCAAGCAACAGGGTGCTCCTTCCTGGAAGCGGTAAAGTTTTTATCCAACTTCGTAGAAATAGAACCGTCTTACATAGAAGAAGGAAAGGAATACACTTCAAATAACGGAGAAAAAGATGTATTAAGAAGAATAATTTCTCAAAAAGAGCAAGATTTTTTAGGGATCAAGAATTTTGCTGTTTACGGAGTCTCTGAATTGATCGAACCTGACGAATTTGATTTAGCATCAGAACTTAATGCGACCCCGGTAACGTATGAAAATGAAGTATTATTTTATTTCACTGAAAAAACATACCTCACAAACCCATTAAAAAAGATAGCATCCCAAAATTATGAACTATACCTGAAAATAATAGAAAATGCAATTTTCAGGAAGTATGAAAAATTGAAGAAAATTTTCGATATCTGGGAAAATTCGCCCTATGCAGCTGATTCTTATGATGTTATAAAAATTGAGTTTGAAACACTTCGTACTATATATAAAAATATAGGCGGAGAAGAGTCGAGAATAAAGATCCCGGTGCTCAAAAATCAAAGTTTAATAGACTTGTCTTCATTATGATCAGTAAAGACATTTTCTTCATTTGAAAATGTCTTTTTTGTTGTAGTCAGTTTTCACCTATAATTATATATAGAATCCCGTATTGATGAATGGAGGTATTAAAATGGGAAAAATAAAAACATTATTATTGCATAACCATACGGACAACTCAATTAAAGATGGAGCACAGACTCCGAAAGAACTTGTACAGAGAGCTAAAGAGCTTGATGCACCTGCTGTAACATTAACGGATCATGGTGTACTTACAGGAATATTCGAGTTTATGAAGGCATGCGAAGAAGAAAACATAAAGGGTATCCCCGGTGTGGAAGCATATATAAAAGAAGATGAAGATGAAACGAGAAGACATCTTGTTATTCTTGCTAAAGATGCGCAGGGCTACAAAGCGATTGAAAAAGCAGTTACGGAAAGCAATCAGCGCCTGGTGACGATCCCTTCCATGAAAAAGGACATACCTACTATGAATAAGGCTATCCTGACAAAATGGTTTGGAGAAGGCGCTATGGGGCATGACCATACAATAGCTACATCAGCATGCGTGCAGGGCGTTATTGCGACGGAGCTTACACAGAACAACAAGTATCAGAAGAACATAGATAAAGCATTAGAAAAAAGAAAGAATTATCACAATCCTTCTTCTACTATATTTATAGAACTTTCAAAAAAGCTTGAGGATGCTTCCGAAAAAGATAAGGAAATGAAAGAAAAACAAAAAGAACTGAAGAAAGAAGCTAATCTGGCAACTAAAAAAGCTGAAAATTACATGAAAAAGAAGGAAGGTACACCTGACTACGACGAGGCAAAAGCAGCTTATGACAATCTTATAGAAAGAAAAGAGCTTGCAGCTAAGGAACTTATCACTGTTCAGTCTGAACTTGCAGTATGTAAAAAACACATAAATGAAATAAAAGCGAAAATAAAGCCGTTAAAGGACAGCTTTGCAAATTATACAAAATACGACTCGATCGTAAAGGAATACGAAGCAAAGCTTCTTGATGAAAAAACCTTACTGGAAAATGCAAGAAAAGAAGCGTTGTACTATTCTGAATTATTCGGAAAAGAAAACTTTTTTATAGAACTTCAATTTCATGGATTTGAAGATGAACAGTATGTATTTCCAAGACTATGTAATATTGCTAAAGGATTGAACATACCATGTGTTCCTGCCAACGATGCACACTATACCTATAAAACAGACGCAAAAAGAAGAGAAATGCTTGTAGCTGACTCCTTCAAGAAAACCATAGAAACATTGGATGAAAGATCTTGTCAGCTTTTCATCAAATCTGATGAAGAACTAACTGAAGCGTTGACTCAGATACTCACTAAAAAGGACGTTGAACAGGCTTTTGAAAATCTCAGACTTATAGCTGACAATTGCAATGTTGTTCTTCCCAAAGAACATCATTATCCTGTTTATCATCTTCCCGAAGGTGAAACAGACTCGTCCTATATTAGAAAGCTTGTTCTTGAAGGTGTAGAAAAAAGATACCCAGGCGGTAAAGCATCTGACGGAACAGTATGGGATCAGGAACATATCAACAGAATGGAATCAGAGCTGGAAATAATCGGAAAAATGGGATATAACCATTATCATCTGGTAGTTCAGGATTATCTCAATTTCGGAAGAAAACTCGGATTCAACTGCCCTGAAGGTGTAGGATATACGATAGGACCCGGCAGAGGCTCAGCTGTAGGTTCATTGGTATGTTATCTGCTCGGCATAACCGACCTTGATCCATTAAAGTACAATCTTTTCTTTGAAAGATATTTGAACCCCGAACGAGTATCTATGCCGGATATCGATGCGGACTTTGCTAATTTTGTAAGAGAAGACTGTATTGATTATATGAGAGAAAAATACGGAGTTGAAGGCGTTTGCGGAGTTACCACAAAGGGAACACTCGGAATTAAAGCAGCTATCCTGCTTGCAGGACGAGTAAACCCTAAAACTCACGATGACGTTCAGAGAGTTCGTGCAATCTCTAAATTAGTCCCCAAAGGAGCAAAACATTTTACAGATCTAATCGATGTGGCAGATAAAAGCAAAGGCGACATAAAAAGCTTTATGCTCAGCAAATACTCTGCAGGAAGCATAGAAAGACAAATAATCGAAGATGCATCAAGTGTCGAAGGATTAACCGTCAACTATGGAAGACATGCTGCGGCAGTCATCATATCGGATACGGGTAACGTGTCCGATCAGGTAGCGCTGATGAGTACCGGCGGTGCCTGGGCAGTACAGTGTACTAAAGAAGAGGCAGAAGCAGAAGTCGGATTATTGAAGATGGACTTTCTCGGGCTCATAAACTTAGATATTATAACAGCGACTTTACGAAAAATTTATCGTAACACAAGACGCAAGATCAATATGAATACGGATGTTCATTTTGAAGATGAAGTCTTTGAGGGAATATTCTCTACAGGAAATACTGATGCTGTATTCCAGTTTTCATCTGATGGAATGAAACAGATGCTTAAGGAATTCAGACCATCATCTTTTGAAGACATCATATTGCTTGTTGCTGCTTACAGACCCGGCCCGATGCAGTATCTTTCAGATATCATTGCTGTAAAACACGGCAGAAAACCGGAATCATACACAATACCGGAACTTAAACCTATTCTTAACGGCACATACGGCAAAACTGTATATCAGGAGCAAGTGCAGGAAATCTTCAAAAAACTTGCAGGCTATTCTCTTGGACAGGCTGACCTTGTTAGAAGGGCGATGTCTAAGAAAAAACTGAAAGAGCTTGCAAAAGAAAAAGAATCTTTTCTGCACGGAGATCCCGAAAGAGGAATAAAAGGTTGTATTGCTAACGGAATAAATGAAGCTGATGCCAATATACTCTTTGACGAAATGATGGATTTTGCATCTTATGCATTCAATAAGAGTCATGCAGCGGCTTATGCTTATGTGGCTTATCAGACAGCATGGTTGAAATATCACTATCCGACCGAATACATGGCTGCGGTCATGGAACATTCCAAATATGACAAACTGCCTATGTACATTTATAATAGCAGAGATATGGGACTTACTGTTAAGATCCCGGACATCAATAAATCAGACGTAGGGTTCATAGCTGAAAAAGATTCTATCATTTTTGGCTTTAGCGGAATGAAAGGTGTCGGAGACGTAGATATCGAAAAAATAATCGAAGAACGCAAGAAAGGAGAATTTAAGTCACTTAAAAATTTTATTTCAAGAACTAATTTATCTATCGATACCTTGAAAAATCTCGTTTTCGGTGGAGCTTTTGATTGTTTTGGACAGACAAGGAAATCAATGTTCAGTTATGTTGAAAGCTTAAAAGATATAAAAAGCGAAATAGAAAGTATTCAGTCAAAAATTGATGTTTTGACAGAAAAGATGAACGAAGATGCTTCTGAAAAGGACAAGAAAAAGCTAAGAGAGCTTGAAAAGAACTGTGATGAATATAAAACAAAGTATCAAGACCTTATTTGCGAACAGGGCTACGAAGATAAGATCGGAAGATTGACCGCAGAGAGGAATATATTGGGAACTTTTATCAGTGACCATCCGATCAACAGTTATAAACTGGAAAATAGTGTCAAGATCAAAGATCTTCAGCCCGGAAATGATATTACAGTATACGGATTAATAACAGATTTTCGTTTACTGACCAAAAAATCAACAGGAGAAAATTTCTGCAGCTTTAATCTTGATGACGGTACCGGAGTGATCCAAGCGATGGTTTTCACAAAGGCTTATGAAAATTTTGGAGAAAAGCTTGTAGAAAATGAGGTCGTATGTCTTACAGGATTCATAAAAGAGGAAACTGTACAGTCTTTCTCAAACAGCGAGGAGGATGATTCAGACGAAGAAAAGATCTTAAAATTCTACGCGAACAACATTGGCAAAAAGCCGATAAAAAAACAGTATTCAATACTTCTCGTTCTTAAAACTTCTGCTATGTTGCTGGCAAATACGATAGGTGAGAAGAAACTTATCGATTATATAACAGAAAATTATGAGTCACCGAACGGGATAGGCTACAATCTTCTTGTATACGATGAGACCTTCTCACAGATACGAAGAACAGATAAAGGGTTGATAGTTAAGTCCTCTATACTGATGGATAAAAATCTAAAAACCCAAAAAGTTCAGATAATGGAATAATTATTTCCCAAAAAAAGCGAGGCTAAAAAAATTAGCTTCGCTATTTTTTTTATTTAGACAATTTTCTGCTATAATATATTTGTAGAAAAAATAACACACTGAGGAGGTGATACTAATGAAGAAAAAACTTATCATGAGTCTTGTGGCTTTAGCTGCTTGCCTGAGTGCATGCGGGAGTTCCGGCAAAGAAGCAATACAAAAAGAGCCTTCGAGTTATTATACACAAACAAATTTGTCGGCGCTTGAATACTCAATGTACATAGCAAACAAAATTTCCGTAGCAACAGGACAGCTCAATACCCATATGGCAAAGATAAAAAATGTAGCTGATGGTTCTTGCTCGTATGAAGATGAAATAAGCGCCATTGATTCTTCAATCGAGACTTTAAAAGAAGACAAAGTGGATCTCTCTTATGTTTATCCCCCTGACAGCTACTCAAGAACCAGAGAAGATGCTCTTACATACTGGCAGGATGCTATAGATAAACTGCAGGAAGTATCCGATGAGTTATCCGATAACGATATCACAAGTGATAGAGCGATCGAATTATCATCCGGACTTTCAGACATCTACACATCCATACAATCGCTTAATTTCGTAGTTTGATACATTACCGAGGATGTAATAACAATCTGCTGTCTCTCGGATATAGACAGTATTTAAATGAGGTGGAAACATGGCAAAGGCCAATTATATTTCTTTTTTAGGTCAGATCTTGAATGATCCGCAGCTTAAGATGAATTCGAATTCGGAAATCTTTCAGGGCCGATTGGTCATGAAAGTCGTAAGGCGTTTTGTTGATGAAAACAGAAGGATCGAGTTTTCTGACCCTATAATCGTTACCGGAAACCCAAAAGTGGCTAAAATGATGACAAATCTTAAAAAGTGGGATATTTGCTCCTTAAAAGGGGTGCTCACAACAATGAATGTTACCCGTTCATGGATCTGTCCTGAGTGCGATTATACAAATCAGCCTGTTGGTATGTATACTTTAATCACTCCTATCTTTATGGAAAAAACCATGGATATGTCACAGGCGTTTTCGTCTTCTGATGAGAGAGATCAGCTTTGCGAAGCGGAAGGCATTAAGATACTTAAATCTCACAACGAAGTCTCCAATATAATACATGTTATCGGTACTGTTTGTAAAATGACCGAACTTTACGATAACGGAACTTTGGCTACACTTAACTTTCAGATCGCTGTTAATCGTAGTTTCCGACTGATAGAAGGCGATCCGGATATCAGAACGGATTATCCTTGGGTAAAGCTTCATGGAGATAAAGCAAGAGAAGCAGCAAGAGTTCTTAGTGTAAATTCAACCGTATTTATTGACGGATCTATTTTTACAAAGATGGTCCAGAAGAAAACATACTGTGAAAAATGCGGCAACGAACACGTTATAAATGAGCTTGTTACCGAAATACATCCGTACTCCGTGGAATATCTGCATAACTGTAATCTTCCTGCTGATGAATATACCGAAGACTATACTGATTTCCCCGGATAACGAAAGGATGTGCTGAAATGGCTAATCTTCTTAACGAAAGACTTAATTTGGATAATGATGATACACCAAAGAAGAAAAAAACAAAAAAAATAAAAAGAAAAAAAACTGAACCACAAAGCCAAATAATAAAACCTATAAATAAAAATGAAGTATTAGAAAAAAATAATAACTCTATTTATGACGAAGAACTGGAAGCGTTGACCGCGGATGAATACATTCGTGAGCAAAAAGCGATCAAAAAAAGCAACAGAAAAATTTACTTTACGAAAATCTTTATGTGTTTTATGTGCGCGTATCTGCTTTTCTTGATATACGGCGTAATGGTAACAAACTACGATTACGACGAAAAGGGAAATGTTACTGCGCAGATATTAAGCATAGAGGATATACAAAATCAGAATGAATATTCAGCTCTTATGGGCTATTATATAGAAGCACGAAACATTTATGAAAAAATACTTATTTTGAATTATCGTTATGATCAAAGCGAAGAAGATGCACTTGATCTTGTGCCTGAGTATGAAACGGTGCTTGAAGATGTAAATAAGCTTATAGTTCAGCTAAAAGCAGTTACTCCCTCAAAGCAGTATTCTCAGGCTTACTCACTTTTGATCAGTTGGGTAGATACGGACATTGCATCTTTTTTACAGGAAATTTCTGCAGCTATCTCGCAAAATAATGCGGAACATATGCAGAATGCAATAAATGATAAAACAAGAACATATAATGACTGCCATCAGCTTACAGCTAATATGATAAGCCTTGGTGAACATGTAAAGGGCGTAAGTATTTCTGAACTGAAGGAGTGGTCTCCTGAAGAATTTTTGAAGAAAGAAATGGGTGATGTCTAAGTGTCGGCATATAATGATCTGCTTAATAAGTACAATACTCTGGTAGCTAGATGCCAGTCCCTGCAGGAAACACTGATAAGTAAGGAACAGCAGTGGAATATAGAAGCAGAAGAACATAAAATCGTAGAAGATAATATAAAAAAATTATGCATACTAATTCTGGCAAAAGATAAATCACAGATAAATCTCGGTTCAAACAGTGGCTCATGGAACGCTTGTCAGATAAGAGATCTGATCATCCAATCAATCGACAGCTATAAAAAATACAACCGGGAAAGATCATTAACTCTACAACAGTTGCTGGATCTTGCGGAAGAAAAACAACATACTATCGATGGATTAATAGACGAACTGGAATTCTATAAAAACAACAGCGGGAAAAACGTTGACTACGCAGAAGAAAAGGAATCGAAGGCAAAGGAAAAAGCTCTCGAAGAGGCGATTGAAGGGCTTGATTTTGAGGAGAAGCAGAAGATAAAAAACAATAACGCTAATATTCAGCTCATCGACAATGAATCCGGAGTGAGTGACCTTATTCTTGATGCGATGGAAGAACTGGATACATTTATGCCAACCGAAAAATCTGTTCCGATCAAAGATTCCAACGGAAAGATCGCTTTGGCAAGAGAAAAAAAGCGTCAAAATAACGTTGTAAAAAAATTTGCATCCGAAATGGATGTCGGGAGAGTTCTGAATGATCTGTCTCCTGTTCAAAAAGACATCATCACTATAATAGGCGAAAAGGGTTTATCCGAAAATATGGAAATAATCCAGGAGTTGTACAAGGATGAAAAAAACAAGACAAAAACAAAAGATAGCTTAAGTTCTATGATATACACAGCAGAAAGGGAATTACAGGCAACCGGTGTTATAATTTCGGAAAATACAGCTATTCCTCTTGTAGGAAAAGCAAATGTCAAGATAATAAGAATGACAGAACTTGGAAACCGACTGTATTCTATGATGCATAACAAAAAGCCTGTTATTTCCGAAGCAAACAGACTTCAGGCAGAACATGATAATATCCATCATGGGTATGGTATTAAAGCTATCTCGCAAAGTATGCAAAGCTGTGATCTTTACTCGCATGTAAGCATGGATTGCCGAAGAGATCCGTTTATAGTTGATAAAAACAAAAATAGAAACGTAACATACATTCCTGATATAATTGCTGTTTACAAAAATGGTGACGAAAAATGCTACTTTGAGTATGAAAGATGTAGTCGTCCCGATGATGTAATTGCTGAAAAATGCAATAAAATGTGTCATTTTACACGAAACATGTATTTTCTGACCAACAATAGTAACCACGCTAATAATTTAGCTAAACAGCTTACAAAATGGAAAAAAGAAGCTGCTAAAAGAAAAATTAAAGCCAAGATCTTTTTATCTACAGTAAAAAGTTTTCAAGCTAATAATTTTGACATAAAGGAAAAATGGCAGTTTTATTGGGGTGACAATGACATTGAACCAATAACGGAAACGAAAGTAGATATGCCCGATAATTAATTTTGTCAGATGCAATTTTCTCATATAATTAAAAAGTGAAAGGAGAATGATTTTATGGCTGATATAATTCATTCATTTATAGCGTTCAATGTTAACGCGTTCAATCATCTTGTATATTTACTCTCTCAAAATATCTCTATTATCATTATTCTGATTGCTGCCGTTCTAACGGCTGTTTTATCGCTCAAGGATGTCGTAGTTAAGTCTACCCGTGATCAGAGACCAATGATTTAATAAGGAGTGATAAATATGAAAGGTGTTAATAAAGAAGTATACAAAGAGCCCATGACATCTCAGGAAGCAACTGCTTATATAAAAGCCATTGGTTATCCTGTTTTGATACTGCTCTTGTCGATGTTTTCTATAAGTGTTTTTTCCGGATTCGGCACAAGACTTATCGCTCCATTGACAGCCGCAATGTGGGGAGTGGGTGTGATCGGAGCTCTTGTATTAAAATCGATGAGAAAAGAAATCTTAAAAGAAACGCTTGCTTTTATCGGTATTTATCAGACAACTCTCCTCGGATGGAGAGAGGCTATAAAGTTAGTATCGAACGTATCCACTGAGCAGATCATGGCATCCTATAATCAAGTGATATCATTAAACCAGAGTTCTGCTTTGCCCGGATACCTTCAAACGGCACTATGGGCGACAACGATCCTTGTGCCGGCGGGTTTTCTCGGAAGAGAAGCAACGCGAATATATAGGTTTACTAAAAAAACAGACAAAAACACAGCTTTGAATCAAGTTCGTGGCATCAGACCATAGAAAGGAGAATAGGGAATGGCTTTAACAGTATTTGATATCAAAAGAATATTACAGCCTAAAATCTCAACTATGCCTTCTGATGATTTCAGGATCATTGATTCTTGGGTAGAAGTCGATGAAAATTCATCCAAATCTGTTCCCAAACGACCGATCAAATATCTCTGTTTTAAGATAGAGGTCATTAATCCCGGAAGCGGTGAAAAAAACACTATTTATAAAGCACTAAAATTTTACAGAGTTAAAAGATTGCCTAAGTCCTCAAAAGAATCAAAAACCTTTATGGATATGCACTCACAGGTTTTGGCAGCTCTTTACGAAAATGAGATCAATTTTGTAACTATAATAGCAAATATCATGGATCCTCCGTTAGGACTGCTTTTCCTGTACGGTGTTCAGGGCGTTTCAAAAGATCTCGAAGAAGCAAAAATGATAGCGGATACAGATTATGTATCTCTCGGTGCAGCGCTGCAGGGTACGTATAAAGTTCTTCATATGTCTCACATAGAACAGCAGGAGACCGAATGGCTGAGACAAAAGATGTTCAATATGGAATACCTGACTGCTGTAAGAGGTATTCCGAAGGCGAATTCTCTTGGTGTTAGTGTTTCAAAAACGACAATGGATAATAAACCCCAGAATCCCGACGGAACAGGCACACTTGAGGAAATAATTCTCGGTATGTCTGATTATGAGTATGTAATTCAGATTCTTTCAACTCCTGTTAAGATGGATACCTTGACAGCCTGGAGCATGGCAAACCAGATGAACATGACTGAATGGAATGAACAGCTGCAGGGTACTAAAAGTCTTAATTTTTCGCTTAGTATCCCTATGATGTATATGGCAAATACATCAAATTCTAAGGGATGGAATCAAGCATATTCTGATTCCTCAACTTTGTCTCACGGTACTGGACAGTCCTTTAATACCGGCTATGGTGAGAACCTCAGTAATGGTTTGAGCATGAATTATGGTCAGGCTATAGGTCAGTCTTCCGGTCATTCGTTTTCTAATACCATTTCCAACACGGAATCCATATCTCAAAGTGTAAGTCACGGTCAATCTCTGACTCACAGTGTCGGAGAAAGTCTCGGGCTTTCTCAGGGGCATACACAGGGCCTTACTCAGGGCGTTTCAGAAAATTTTGGTCATAATACATCCAACAGTCTTAATCACAGTATAAGCAATAATGTGTCCAACAGTTTCGGATTGAGCCAAAATCACGGCTATTCTCACGGAAATTCCGTAAATATCGGGGAAAGTATTAATCAAAGTGCCGGAATTTCAGAGGGGTATGGTGCTAGTATATCTCAGAATTCCAGTCATTCGCTAAATCACGGTTCGAGTATCAATAGCTCGATATCTCAATCACAGGGCTTTAGCCAGAGTCAATCATATAATCAATCCCTTGGTCAGTCATCCTCAATGTCCAACTCTATTTCAAGCGGCAGATCTATGAATTTCGGTCATGGTGAAAGTTGGAACGAAGGTCAGAATTATTCTCATGGTAATTCTTTGACTTCATCCGAAGGACAGAGCTATGGTCATAGTGCAAACTCAGGCAGCAGTTGGAATAATTCGGAAGGATTCTCGGATGGATGGTCGCATGGATCATCCATGAATTCAGGAACATCATCAGGAAGTTCTGTTAGTTCCGGTTCATCGGAAAACAGCGGTTTATCCAATTCTGTGTCGAATAATGTTTCGCTGGGAATCGGTCCGGTCAACAGCAGTGGCGGCGACGGACAGAATTTTTCATCTTCGTCAGGCTACTCTTCCAGCACTTCTGAAAATTTGGGCCACAGCACGGGATACGGTACAAGTGATTCGAATAATTATGGTCACAACAATAGCTTCAGCAATGGTGGTTCTTTCTCCCAGGGCGAAAATTGGGGTGCAAGCAGTTCATTATCTCAAGGAATGTCCACAAGCGAAGGCTTGAGTTTCGGTCATGGCGGTTCGATAAATGAATCATATGGCTTTAATTCATCGCAGTCACAGGGTATCACAAACGGTACATCCTTTAGCCAGTCGATTGGTACAGGTCAATCATTATCCAGTACTCAAGGCATTTCAAACGGATGGGGTCAGAGCTATTCATACGGTGAATCTTCTGGCATGGGCGTTTCTCAGAGTCAGAATCAGGGATTCTCTCAGAGTTATGGTTCAGGGTCATCCTTTAGTCAGGGTGACAGCCAATCTATATCGGAATCCGTTGGAACATCTCAAAGCCAGTCTGTCGGCTCCGGAGAATCGTGGGGTCTTGGTCAGTCGGAAGGTTTTTCCGAAAGTATGGGATATTCAAGATCTGCGTCCGATTCCGTATCTCAGTCTGTTACAAATAGTATTTCAAACTCCGATAGCTTCGGAAGATCTATTTCACAGTCTCAGGGTTATTCTCAGGGTATAAGCAAAGGAATGTCTCTCGGAGAAACATCATCGCAGTCATACACACAGAATGTTTCTCAGGGTGCATCAATGAGCACCGGATCCAGTAAATCCGTTTCACAGGGACAGAGTATTTCGGAAAGCAATGGAAGAAGCTTAGGTCAGTCTATGGGTACTTCAGGTGCTTTTGCGACATCAACCGGCGGATCTATGGGACTCGGCCCTTCGATAAGCTATGGTAAATCTTATCAGTGGCTTGATCAGCAAGTTAAAGACATTCTGGAAATTCTCAATTATGAGAATGAAAGACTAAAAAATGCTTTAAAAGGTAACGGTGCATTTTACACTGACGTTTATATTGCGTGTACGTCACAGGATGCACTTGCAGCAGCAAAAGCTCTTGCCAAGTCATCTTGGCAAAACGACCAGGCACTTAGAATGCCTATTCAAGTTCTTGATCTTGAATCAGAAGAACAGAGACATCTGCTTTATCATTTTAGCGCTTTTTCGGCGGATATTACAAGGACTTCGGTGTACGGAGTATCTGAATATAAGTATACAACAGTTTTACTTCCGAGTGAACTTGTAGCATATACTCATCCCCCGAGAGCTTCGGAAGGCGGTATTTACAGCGATGTAAATGACGTTCCTAAATTCGCCGTACCTTCGATGATGCAGGGTGAGATATACATGGGTACGATTCTTTCTGCTGAAAGATGGACTATAAACAACGGGTATAAAACGCCGTTTGATTATAGAATAGATGAATCTATGCTTATGCACGGTTATTTTACAGGTCAGTCAAGATCCGGTAAAACCGTAGCTGCAATGAGATTCATTGCCGAACTATCAAGAGCTAGAAGAAAGCAAACAGGAAAGCGTTTTAGAATAGTATGTATGGATCCTAAATCTGACTGGAGATCACTTGCAAGGTTCGTCGAGCCCGAAAGATTCAATTTCTACAGCCTTGGCAATCCGAATTTCCATCCGATTCATTTTAATCCGTGCAAGATACCATACGGTGTTTTCCCGCAGAAATGGGTAGACGGTCTTATCGAGATCTTCTGCCGTGCTTACGGGCTCCTTGAAAGAGGAAAACAAATCATGGCTGAAACTATTTTTGCTCTTTACAGAAAAGCAGGAGTTTTTGATGCCTTGGACGATCCTAATTGGAAGGATGTAGTGCCGGAACTTTCCAAGAAGGTGACTTTCAAGAAGATCTACAAGCATATGGAATCATGCAAGATCGCTCTTGATGACTCTAGCAATCCTAAAGGCAGAGCCGGAAACGACACAAGAGACGCTTATTCAAGAATTCTTGAACGTCTGTCATGCTTCGGAAGAGAATATTCGATAGAATCGAAACTTTTCGGAGAAGAAGATGGAATGGGAATAGATGATCTGATAGGAGACGATGATATCACAGTTCTTGAATCGTCGGGGCTGGAATCAACTTTCTCCAACTTCATATTCGGTGTGATAACATCAGGATTCTATCAGTATGGTAAAGCTCAGGAAGGAGGCTATAAAGCTCCTGATCAGTATGAAACAATACTGGTCATAGAGGAGGCAAATAAAGTCCTTACAGGTAATGATACAGCAGGTACAGGAGGAGGTTCATCGTTGAGCCTCGGCGGACAATCTGAGTTTGAAGAAATACTTGACCAGTCAGCCGGCTATGGTCTGTTTGTAATTGCTATAACACAGAAAATAGCTGACATGCCATCCTCGATCATGGCAAATGCAGGTCTTGTGTTTGCGGGACGTCTTAAGAGAGTAGAGGATATAAATGTAGTAATCAGAACGATAGCGCGTGAAGAGAAGTTTGAAGATCGTGACATAGTTAAGTGGTTCCCAAGATCACCTACAGGTTGGTTTATTTGCCAGACATCACGAGGTTATGACTTTTTGGACGCCGAACCCGTTCTTGTTAATATCGCTCCGCTTAACTTTGATCCGCCTACAAATGATGAGATAGATGAAGTTCTGACACGTAAAAAGATCGATATCATGCTTCGCAACAATGCAAGGAACGATGCACTCGATCATTCTCAGATCTCGGTTACAGTTTAATCGGATCATACTATATAAAAATATCCCGGCTAAAGTACGTCGGGATATTTCTATTTATTTTTTTTTCAAAATAAAAAATTTTCTGCTATAATATAATTAGTATAAAAAAAAGGAGAGATATACAATGTCAAAATCTCATAAAATTACCATTCTTTTGATCTTGGCGGTCATATCTGCAATAGTTACTGGTACTTTGATCTATAAGTACTGCAATTCAACCAAAGGCTTTATTTACGTATTTAATGATGATTATAAAGCCGGCACAAAGATCGAAAAGAGTATGCTTTCGCCTATGAAGGTTGACGATCAGATAATCAAGACAGGACAAAAGGGAGGTCTTGAAAGCTACTACATAACCGGTGAAAATTACTCTAAGGTCGTAGAACGTAATGAGTATCTGCTTAACGATGTTGTGAAGAATCAGCCGCTGACACTCGTAGATCTTGCTATGACGAGCGGTTCGAGTATTGAAAGGTCGCTGTCCGGCAACGGAATGGCTGTTACTATCCCTATATCCGGAACAGCTGCTGTTACGGACGAATTAAGAGTCGGTTCTGTTGTCAACATTTATTCAAGCGACGCAAGTGGAACAAAACTCTTGTTTGAAAACATGAGAATAATTGCCAGAAATAATGAAAACTCTGTATCCAAGGTGACATTTGAAACATCACCGGATGATACATTAGATCTTATAAATGCAGCAAACAACAAAAAACTTTACTTCTCACTGGTATCACCTGTACTTGATGAAAATGCTCATTCGGGCTATGTGGTAACGGAAGAAGAAAAGGAAGAATCCATTATTATAAATGATAATGATCCTGATTATTCCGAAGATGTTCAGATCCCGGAGGATAATCTTCCTGAGGATACATCATCTAAATAAATCTTTAACGGAGGGATTTAATTTGAATAAAGTACTGATAGTAGATAACAGAGCAGCTTATTATCAAAACATTAAAACAAGAATCGAAATAAGTGATGAACTTGAACTCGATGCAGAAATTTTCCTGTATACTGATTACAGCGAATTCCAGGAGCATATTACAAAGAATCACTATGACATGATAGCTGTGGTAAGCGGAGTTATAATGTCTGATGATTTTGTGATACCGGCTGAGCAGAAACTCCTTGGATATCTTGAAAGGAAAAATTCCGATAATTCTATTTTTGCTAATAGCGGCATTGTTGATCTCGGCTATTTCAATGATTCGTTTGAAATGCTTCAAACGCTTGAAAAAATGCAGCCGAACGACGCTGAAATAAAAAATGAAACCAAAAATGAAACTCCTGTAACAGCTTTATCAGTTGAAAACACAAACGCAGAAACAACTATAAAGCCTGATGCAGAGGAAGTAAGAGGAATAAGAAGTGAAACAAAAGCAGAAAATGCGGCTGAAAAAGCTTTTTTCTGTTCGAACTGCGGAACGAAATTACTGCCGGAAACTAGATTCTGTCATATATGCGGAACTCCTGTAGACGATGCTGATGCTATGATACGAAATGCGGCTATAGACAGAGATGATCGCACGGATGATATTGAAAAACTTGTAGCTGAAGATCTCAAACTCCAGCGCCATCAATGTAAAGTGGTATCATCTTATGCTGCTAAAGGCGGTGTTGGCAAGACAACTATTGCCGCAAATCTGGCAGTACTTCTGGCACGTACTACTACAGACAGACGCAAAACCAGGGTGTGTATCGTAGATTTCAATATTGATTTTGGAAACATTCGGACTACACTGAATTTCTCGCGCAAGGATGTAACAATGATCGACTGGCTTGCTAACATCGATGCAAAAATCGGTGAAGGTATAGACCCAAAGGAAATAAAATATTCAAAGGAAGAGATCGAGTGTTTCCTGCAAAAGAAATCTTTTAAGAAAACCTTGAGTAATGACGAAACCGAGATCTATGGTCTTATTGCTCCGCTTATACATAAAGATTCCATGGGCATACCCGAAAAAAGCTTTGAAGTAATGCTGAGAAATCTGAAAGAAAACGGCGATTTTGATTATATAATCTGTGATACAGGCAACAATACCCGTGATTCGTCTTTTACGGCGCTCGAACTTTCGGATAAAATTCTGCTTATAGCTACTCAGGACGTTACGACTGTAGATTGCAATGACAGTTTCCTTAAGACCATGGATGAAATATCTGATTTTGATAAAGGAAAAGTTTATCTGGTTATAAATAACATTATATCTGCAAAAGAAACAGGCGTTTCAGTAAAGGATATAGAAGAGGCAGTGCCGGAATTTCCGTGTATTGGAAGGATCAGAAGAAATACAAGTGTAACTCTTGCTAATAATAAGGGGATCCCTGCGGCTCTTGACTCGGGTGCTCCGTTTACGAGGGAGCTTTCTGAGATAGTATCAGCCATAATCGATGAAGATCTTGAGATCAAGCCGAAGAAAAAAGGTATTTTTTCATTCTTGAGGAAATAAGGAGAAGTCAAAATGAGCCTTATTGAAAAAATAATTAATAAAGCCGAAAAAGAAAAACAGAGCTTGGCCGATAAAATACAGTCAGAATCCGTTATTCTTGATTCACAACAGCAGGATACAGCCAATGCCTTGATAAAAGAGATCAGTTCCGAAAACTTCGACACTATCACTTTGAAAGGTATTGATAATTCGGTTGATGACCTGAAAAATCAGCTTCATAAAAAAATTGATGCACTGAATGTTTCATATGAGGAAAAGCTGAAGCTTGAAAAGAACATTGCTGCGAATATATCAGGTCTGGGTCCTCTTGAAGAATTTATGTCAGATCCGGATATCACCGAAATAATGGTCTTGCGATATGATCATGTAGTTATCGAGAAGAACGGTGAGAAGATCAATACCGACGTCAAATTCCAGTCCGAACTGCATCTTGTAAACGTGATCCAGCGTATAGTTCAGCCAATAGGCAGACAGATAAATCTCTCTACACCAATCGTTGATGCGAGATTGTCTGATGGTTCTCGTGTAAATGCGACGATACCGCCCGTATCTGTGGATGGAGCAACTTTAACTATTAGAAAATTTTCTAATAAAGCTTTGACCGGAGAAGATTATCTCAAGCTCGGTACATTAAATCAGGAAATGCTTGATTTTCTTTGTGCTGCAGTAAAAGGGAAGGCAAATATAATCGTATCCGGCGGAACAAATACGGGAAAAACTACGCTTTTGAATATGCTTTCGGGCTTTATCCCGGAAGAAGAAATGGTAATTACAATAGAAGATTCATGTGAGCTTCAGCTCAAATCTCCGAATGTAAGAAGACTTGAAGCTAAAGATTCTCTGGCTACAGACAGAGTGATGAAGATAGATATAAAAGCCTTGGTAAAAAACTCTTTGAGAATGAATCCTGACAGGATAATTGTCGGAGAGATACGTGACGGGACGATCGTTGATATGATATCTGCCATGAGTACCGGTCATGAAGGTTCAATGTCTACGACTCATGCTAATAGTCCTGCCAATCTTGTCAATTCGAGGATCCCGATTTTTTATAGTATGGCTAATGCAAGCTTTACCGCTGAAACACAAGCACTTCAGGTAGCAGAAGCACTGGATCTTATCGTTCAGATAGGATTCAGAAATAAAAAAAGAGTCATAACACATATAACAGAAGTTTCGGGTGCTTCAGATTACAGGATAAACCTCAAAGATATTTTTACTTATGACTCAAACGGAGGTTTCTCCGCAACAGGATACGTTCCCAAAACATTATTATCCAGACTCAAAGCGTATGGTTCTGAGATTGATGAAAAAGTATTCGACCCCAAAAAATCGTAAAAGGAAAGAAGGATACAATGTATTACGCTGTTTTTTTCGCCGGATTATCTGTTTTACTGATATTTCTCGCAGTTATAATAAATGTTAGGGAAAAGAAAAATATCATAAATAAAAAAGATGCTGATTTTATTGATATTTTTATAGAAAATAAAAAACAGTATCTAGCGTCAATTCCCGGTGCAATGTCGATCAAAACATATTTGATTTTGATGTTATTTTTCCCTTTGACCGGTTCTGTTGGGGCATGGTTCTTGAGTAAAGAGTTGTGGCTTTCGATCATTATCTTTTTTGTCGGTCTGTTTATTCCGAAATTTATAGTAAGCTATACTGAAAAAAAGCATAAGAAAAATTTTGAAGAGAGATACGCAAGAGCATTACGTCAATTATCCAGCTCTTTAAGAGCCGGAATGACGTTACAGCAGGCTGTGGAAGATCTCTGTAAATGTCCGTTTATCCATTATGAGATAAAAAAAGAATTCAGACAGATAAATTCGGATATTCAGCTTGGATTCTCAATATCAGAAGCTTTTGGACACATGGCGGAAAGGATACCGACCGCTGATGTAAAAGATGTTGCTTCTGCGATCAAGATGCAAAGTTTGGTAGGCGGATCTGAAGCGGAATCAATAGAGATCATAACAAATAACATAAACTCCAGAATGATGCTTCGCAAAGAAATAAAAACCTTGTTTGCAAGCACTAAAATGACAATAATAGGAATGGATATTCTTCCAGCTATTATTATATTATTTCTGTATTACTCTTCCCCAATGTATTTTAGACCTTTGTTTTCAACGCTTATAGGGCGTTTGGTCTTTGTACTTGCTATCATCTTAATGGTGATCGGAAGCTACATTGACAGAAAATTCCTAAATCGAGTAAAGGGGGTAGATTAAATGGAGTTTGCTATTGCTCTTTTTACAGGCGTAACTGTTTTTCTTCTTATTTTACTTGTAGCGACGTTTTTATCAACAGAAAATGTAGCGCTCATAAGTAAAGAAAAACTTACCGTAGAGCACTTATGCAGCAAGATAATAAAGAAGGAACCTGAAGTACTGGCAGATAAGCTGGGGATTCAGACCGATAAGTATATGTTCAACTGCAATCTTATCGGAGTTGAGCCTAATCTCGATAAATTGATAATTACGAGAATACTGGCTGTGACCATTGCTGTTCTGGGAATCCTGATAGCTTTTCTTATCAATACTCCTCTAATATCTTTGCTTATCGGATTAGCAACAGCTGTAATTACGATATTGGTGTTTATCTCACCAACGGCTACAATTAATGACCGTGCTCAAAAGAAGAAAGCTCAGTTTGAATCCGAGATACCGCGTTTTTTGGATCTGTTTCAGACAGCAATAAAAATAAATCTGCCTGTTGCAACGGCCATTAAAATAACAGCTGAAAGTATTGATGGGATCTTATCGGAGGAGCTTTTAAGAGCACTTGTTGTGACAGAGCTTGGAACAAGCAACTGGCAGGATTCTTTGTATGATATAGCACAAAAATACGAAGTGGACAGCTTTTCGGATTTTGTTCTTGACATCGTTACTGCTTTTCAAAAAGGTTCGGATATAACCGAATCTGTAGAGAGACAAAGCAGAAGTATAAAATCATCGACATTACTCAGTGCAAAAGAGCAAGCAGCTAAAACTACAAGCTTGATACTGATACCTGTTGTGGTGTTCAAAATGATACCGCTGATGATAATTTTATTTTTACCTGTCATCATGCAAATACTTAATGGGATGTAAAAAATTTTTTATTTTCAAAATTTTCTGCTATAATAAATAGGGAAACCTTTATAACATATAATTTTCAAAAGGAGAGATTATAATGAAAGATTACGCAAAAAGATTTTTTAACGAAGAAGAAGGAGAGGAAGGTGCTGAATTCCTCGAATACGCGGTCATTATAGGATTATCTGCAATACTTATTGCCGTAATAATCGTAGTATTTTTGATCGTTAAGCACAAAACTTTGGAATCTGCCGAAGAAATCGATAAAGCAGGTACTGATTCTACTGCTGTAGACTGGGATACTGCTGTTGGCGACAAGGATAAAGAAGTGAACGAAGCTTTGAAAAACCTGAACTGATATGTACATTCTGAGAACTGTAATAGCTGCCGTCATATGTTTGGCGGCGGCTATATTCGATTACAAAACTACAAAAATACCCAATAAATTTATTTTTCCTGTTATTATACTAAGCCTTATTTTCTCCCTTATATTCTACCCTCTGATAAGTACAGGAACATCAATTCTATTTGTTCTGCTTCTTTTCCTGTATGGAATGACCGGATGGATGGGATTAGGTGATATAAAGTTGTTAATGGCATTGACCTTTATCGGTAGTTGGAAAATGAGTTTATTTACGCTTGTTCTTTCATCAATCTATCTGATGATCTTCGGCTTTTTAGCTAATCCGACTGAAACGGGATTTTATATGAGAAAAATGCTGAATAGATTCAGACTGAAAAAAGAACCACTTTATAAAAAATCTACTAAGTATAAATTTGCTCCGTTTATTCTGCTTGGAGCATTGTCATACTCGGTATTTTTTGATCCATCCGGACCATTTCATTTCGAACTATTCGGAGGAATTGTATGACTATAAAAAAAATCAAAAAGTTTTTTCGTTCAGGCAACGGAGAACTTTTAGGATTCGTTATTATTATGCCGCTTATAATTTGGCTGTTAATGCTGATGGTATCAATTGCCCAGTTGTCTATTACCAAAGAACAGATCACTTATCTCACCTATGCTGCAGGAAGAGCTGCTGTTGTATCTGAAAATGCAACTGATGCACTCGATAATGCTCAGGCTGTCGTGGATGAGTCTTCAAATCTTTCAGGATTCAGTGATGTAACTGTAGATATTCTGTTTAACGGCAAACCTATTACAGCGAGTAATGCCGATACAATATCATGGCAAAAAGGCGAGTATATCGTGGTTCAGCTAACTTACAAGACAGATTCTCTTATTAGAGGTGCGATACCTTTTTCGGACGACGAGCTCGATATGAACGGTTCAAGGAAGATGCTAATGGTCATGATGATCGAGCGTCCCGTTCCAAACGACCCATACACGAGTGAATGGACTAATCTATCCTGATCGGAGGTCAATTATGAATTTTTATAAAAAAGGAAATGGAGCTTCCATGATAGGGATAATTCTCATGCTTGGGACGTTTGTTTTCAGTATGATCCTTATAGAACACTTCAACCGCTTCAATGCGGTAATAGAGACTCAGACAAAAACAGATGCTATTGCAGATGCTATGGCTGTAGCTGCCAATGATGGCAGCGGAGTCCCTAATTTATACAGGATGTCAAAAGTAAGAAGTCAAATAACACACAAGTACATTACCGCCGACTATATATCCGGAGAACACGGAATAATGACTCCTATCGTAACTCCGGGACTTACAGATCCATTTACAAAAATAAAATCTGTAAAATTTAATGAAGAATGGGCTCTAGGCAAAGAGATCGACCCTTTGAATGAAACTGATAAATATCTTGAAACTCTTGGTGTAAAGAGCAATGATAAGATACTTTATCTTACAGCGGAAGGGGAGACTCCGTTTTTAAATGCTGATTATCATAAAACTGACAGTGAGGATACTTCGTGGGATTACATATATACCCATGCAACGAATGTCACCAGGATGCTTACATCCAATGATGCCCTTATGCAGCAAAAGTTTCCGCTTGACGCATATATAAGAGCAAGACCTACGTACATGAACGGCGATGAAAACAAAGATACTTATTGCGAAAATCCAACATTTCCTTTGCCGACGTCGGATTATCTCAGAGACGTTACTCAGTTTGAAGTAGAACTTTCTAACAGATATAAGGCAAGCCAGAATATATCGGGTGATCCGCCGTATACCAGAGAAGCGATTTTTATGTGGGATGTAACATGCGCACTCGGATGTGAGATACCGTGCTACTACAATAAATTCACAGGAGAGCCCTGGCAGGCTGTATCTGAGGGAAATGAACAGAATTATGACGGAGTTATCCTTTCAAATGGAGCTACTTCTGCTGATATGAGTAAAGTTTACGATCAGCCGGAAGGTTACTACACGTTTGTAAAAAACTACTTCTTCCATATTCACAGTACTGTTTTCCCTACAGACGAAGAATATATAGGCTGTGACAAGTACAATAACTGGCGATTAACAGCAAGAGACGGTTCTGATGCGGATACATGTAGAAGGATTCAGATTCAGGCTAATGCGGGATATCCAACAATAATGGTATTCACAAACGGTCAAAACTGGGTCGTTCTTCCCGAGGCAAGCACCGTTGATGATGATGTGGATTATGAAGTATCTGATGGAAGCAGAGGCGTTTATATTTCAGCAGCTTCAAATGCTACCGAAGAAGAAGCTGCTGCAACGAATGTCTTAAAAAAGAACGTAAATGCTGGATACAGAGTACCTAACGGAAATTATCTTGCTATCACATACAAACCGTTACAGTAAGGAGTTGAAAATTAAGATGATAAAGAAGTTCTCGGCTTCGGTACTTGCACTGATAATCATGTTTCAGTGTTCCGCATCAATTTCCGCCGCGCCCAAGACTTACCAAAAAGGAGCGAGTCTTACCTTTACGTGGGCGGGATCTGGAGCTCATGGCGGACAGGATTATCACATGGAAGCTGTAGACAATAGCGGTAATCCGACTATTATCTGTTCCAATAACGATGGAATAGTGAACTACTTCAGCGGCACAAAAAAGTATATAGACTGGAAAAATCTCGGATACGGGATAGACGATGATTTTGTTTGTCATCCTCGCACTCCCGATTACGCAAATGAAGATTTTCTGAATGGTTTGGGCAATTTCGGCTATTTCCCGGAGTTTTCTAATTACAGAGTGCCTATAAATGAAGTAAGGAATTCTATGAACGAAATGTGGAACACGTTTGGTGATTACGGTACTGAAATATGCACCGGAATGCCCGATTATGATGCCTATTATCTTAACGGACAGGCAATGAATATAAATAACCAGGATTTCATGGCTAATCAGTCAAACGGATTTAATCATTCACAACAAGAATGGACAGGCTCAAAAGCGCGTTTCATGATCGGTGAAAAAGCCTACAATTCTTTAGCAGAAATGTATCTCGATGCCAACGATGAACAGAGAAGAAAGATAGAAGAACTGATAGAAAAAGGTCTTACTGAATCAGATGTTGCGCCTGAAAAAGTAGAAGCTGTGCTGAACTGGCTCAGGACGATAGCAGAACTGGATGCGGATGGAAGAATTCGTTATTTTACTCCTGTTGATTCAATGCTTCTTACTGGAGCCCCCGAAGAGCTTTCAGGAGAGGAGATACAACAGAGATTTATTAATTGGTGCAATGCTCATGCTTACGACTATGAAGTCCTTGGCTGGAATCTTGATGACAGTGCTACATGGCCGATTGGAATTAATACAAACGGCATGATGATGCTTAATGTTAGTAATGAAAAGGATTTCGATAATTCAGTCATGACTCTTATCCCATTTGACTGGTTAAGATTATCTGATCGAATAGCGTGGATCGAAAATTTGATGGATGTTTTTGAGACTGCCGGAGCAGAAACTGTAGATGTCACAAGAGTTCTGGACAGAAAAATAACGACTTTATGGATAGGTACTTCCTCATACGATAAGCTCTATAATATGTATACATGGACAATAGAGAAGGCGGATGATGAAGGAGACGGTAAATATACATTTCAGCCTTATGCGGGAACAATAGGTGCAAACGGTGATGTTGTGGGAGCAAACGGACAGTCATTTTCTTTCAGACCCACATCAGAAGGTCATTACAGAATAACCTGTTACAGGAACTACAAGCCTACTATTTGTAATAAAGTGGCTGTTAATTTCTGCGAATACTCTGTTTTATCTGATATGGGTGCTATTGTATTTTTTGATCATGACGGCTTTATGGCAGGAAATGTACAGAGAAATAACTATGATGGAGAGATCGACAGCGACAAGATAGTGAGTACATCAACTAATAAGAATCCCGGAGTTGAAACAGTGGATGGAATAAGAAGGAATATAGACTACCAGGAAGACTATACAGAAGGTGAGCTCAGAGCTCATGGTGATGTTAATCCTGATTGTGGAATGTTTCCTTCTGACGCAAATTCAAATCAGGCGTATTATCTTAGTCCATACTCCTGTGTCTGGAATTTTTATATTTCCGATGCGGAAGTAGGAAAGACTATTTTCGATTTTGAAGACCCGGATAACGGTCTGAGAAAAGATTTTGACACTGAAAGACTTGGTTAAATTTTCACTAATGTACCTCGATGATATGAAACTGAAAGACGATCAAGGTAATCGCTTTCAGTTTGCTTTTAACATGAAAAGGTGATATTTTAAGTAACAGGAAGGTGATCTTCATGGATAAAAATGAAATTATTCTATATGAAACTGCTGACCACGCAGTAAAGCTGAATGTCAATATGGACGATGATACTGTTTGGTTGAACAGAACTCAGATGTCGGAGCTTTTTGGACGTGATATCAAAACCATTGGCAAGCATATCAATAATGCCTTGAAAGAGGAACTTTACGGAGATCCGGCAACTGTCGCAAAATTTGCGACAGTTCAAACCGAGGGTGAACGTGAGGTTACAAGAGATATTGAATACTACAATCTCGATGTTATAATTTCTGTTGGCTACCGTGTAAAGTCACAGCGGGGAGTTGAGTTCCGCAAATGGGCGAACGAAGTGCTGAAAGATTACATAATCAAGGGCTATGCCGTGAATAATAAGCGTACAGAACAGATAGGCGAGGTAATACGCATTATGAAACGGGCGGAAAATCAGCTCGATGCTAAGCAGGTGCTTTCGGTAATCGAGAAATTCAACACAGCTCTCGATTTGCTGGACGCTTACGATCATCAAACCCTTGATAAGCCCAAGGGGAACAAAGCGGTATATATACTGAGTTATGACGAGTGCCGCAAGGTTATAAACGAGATGAAGTTTGCCTCCAAAAGTGCGCTTTTCGGTAATGAAAAGGACGATTCATTTAAGGGCAGCATCGCAAATATCTATCAGGAGTTCGGTGGTGTGGAAATATATCCGTCACTTGAAGAAAAAGCTGCAAATCTACTATACTTCATCACAAAGAACCATTCTTTTTCAGACGGAAATAAGCGTATTGCAGCTACCATTTTCCTATACTTTCTTGAGAAGAACGGAGCACTTTTCCTTGATGAAGCCAAGACTGAAAAGACCATTGCTGACCAGACCTTAGCGGCACTGACCATCATGATAGCAGAATCACAGCCTGCTGAAAAGGAAATGATGATAAGCGTTATCATGAATTGTATGATGAAATAAACACTTTTTGCAGGTTATTGGAATAATGTAACAGGGATCGCTGCGATTTAAGCAGTTATCCCTGGTTTTTTTTACTCTTTCGGAAGACAAATTTGTGACGAAATACATTCTTGATTGATTTTCGGATATTTTCATCGGAGTAACCGTGCATTTTAGAGAATGCCATTAAAAAAGAGCCTCAAACTAGGAGACTCTTTTTACTATCCACTTGGTCTTCACAAACATAATAGCTTTCAAACTGATGAAGATGATAATTTAATTAACAGTATAGCGCATTATTATGCTTAAACTTTACCATTATGGTACATAAGGTATATCTGAATATGAGAACGACTTAGCTATAGCTTTCATATCATCGAGATAATGACTTTCGTACTCAGAACCCTTTTTTACATGTGCTATCATTTCTGTTCCGTTCGCCATCTGGAATAATGTGATGATCGTATCTACGTCTTCAATGTTACAATAATAATCATATGTGTAAATTACATAATCATCCGTCTTTTCATATTTAGCATTCTCTGTATTAACGCCTTCGTTATTGTTTTTGGTTCCCAAACGAAGCTGATTCGAATAAAAAATGTTCGAACTTCTTTCTGATTTTGATCGAGCAAATTCTTCAGTAAAATAATCCAGGTTATCATATCCGTTTGACTGCATCTCATAAGGAAGAAAAGAGATGGAACAATCGGCAATAACAGCCTGATCCTTTAATTTATCAGGACTGAACAGCATCGGTACTTCATTAAAATTAAGAGTCATATTATAATTTTCCGGGACATCAAATTTTATGCTTACACCTTCCCATGTAAATGGTCCCTCGTAAAAATCGTAGTGGTTAACAGATTTCGGATCGCCATTTTTAGGAAATACCTGATTTGTTTCAAACGGACGGTATGATGTCGTAACTTTAGTCGTTTCAGATTTAGTTGTTCCGATTACTTTTACACCATTCTCATTGTTTTTTGTATACTTATCCGGTATCTCTACAGGAACGGTTGTTACAGGCTTATCTTCCTTTATTTCAGAGGTCGTATTATTTTCTTTCTCCTCTTCAGGAATGCTTTCTTCTTTATTTGAAACAGTTACAATTACTTCATTCGTATCTTCTGCATCGATCACATTATTGTTACCGCAAGATGCAAAAACTGATACGATCATAACTGAAACTACAGCTACAGAAATTATTTTTTTCATTTTTGTATTCTCCTCATTAGTATTTCTATTATTATTTATTTTAACACGTTAACTCCAATATGTCAATGTATTTTTGATTCTTATTTATATTATAGCAGATTTTTTCAAATTTTAAAAATTTCGTATAGTGCAATTTCCACTACAAAAATAATTTTGTTTTGTCGCTCAACAAAAAGAACAAATGTTTACAGTGAAATCCGTACAAACGGACAGTTAATATGTTATAATGTGAAAAAGCAAAAATCAAGCACTTAGCGTAATTAAAATAAATACTTTTATCCTCTTTCAGCAAGAATACTCCCACCTCTTAGGTGGGAGATGAATTGTGTTTCTTACTCACTGGACTTTTCACTATGCTCATAGCATAAAATATTCAGTCGAATAAAATGGAGTGGCTAAAAAACAGTGGATTTGGATAATAAAGCGTATTCTTGCTTTACAAGAGGAAAGTTTTTTTAACAGGTCGAGAACACACGTTATTTCAGCTGTGGAATGAAGCCCTGTTTATATTATTACTAATTTTCTTGTATAATAGTTTTGTAGTTAATAATTGATAACTTGGAGGTCAGACAGATCAAATAATACTACTAATACAACACTATAAGAATTAAAAATCAGAACATAAAGCCATAAAAGGAGTGAACACTATGGCAAACAGAGCATTTAAATTCAGAATATACCCAAATAACGAGCAAAAGGTTTTGTTTGCCAAAACCTTCGGCTGTGTGAGATTGGTATATAACTATTGGTTATACAAAAGAATCAAGCAGTATAAAGAATATGAGACAACTTTAAGTTGCAATGCTTGTGCCAAAGAAATGGCTGAACTTAAGAAAATGGAGAAATACTCATTCTTACGGGAAGTGGACAGCGTATCATTGCAGCAGTCGCTTCGACACCTGGATACAGCGTTTCAGAACTTCTATAAACAGCCTAAAACAGGATTTCCCAGGTTCAAATCAAAAAGATGTAAAAAGAACAGCTATTCTACTGTTTGTATCAATGGTAACATAGCCATATCCAATGGATACTTGAAATTACCTAAAGTCGGACAAGTCAAAGTAAAACAGCACAGGAACATTCCTGATGAATATGTTCTCAAGTCTGTGACAGTAAGTCAGACTCCAAGCGGAAAATACTATGCAAGTATTCTGTATGAGTACGAAAACCAAGTACAGGAACAGGAACTGCATGACTTCTTAGGGCTTGACTTTTCGATGCACGAGCTGTATAAGGACAGCAACGGCAATGAACCGGCTTACCCCGGATACTACAGAAGAGCTGAAAAAAAGCTAAAAAGAGAACAAAGAAAACTTTCTCTTATGCAGAAAGGCTCTAAGAATCGTAATAAACAACGTATCAAGGTTGCTAAAATGCATGAGAAAGTTGCAAATCAACGAAAGGACTTTCTACATAAACAGTCAAGACAGATAGCCAATGCCTATGATTGTGTATGTATAGAAGATCTTAACATGCAAGCAATGTCTCAGGCACTTAAATTCGGCAAGTCGGTTTCAGATAACGGCTGGGGAATGTTTGTAACATTCCTGAAGAACAAACTAGAAGAACAAGGCAAAAGACTTGTAAAGATAGATAAATTCTTTGCGAGCAGTCAGACTTGTTCGTGCTGTGGTTACATCAATAAGGAAACAAAGAACCTTGCTATAAGAGCATGGGACTGTCCCGAATGCGGAACTCACCATGACAGAGATGTAAATGCTGCAATAAATATAAGAAACGAAGGTATGC
>NZ_JAGS01000004.1 GCF_000526775.1 Ruminococcus albus AD2013 | reverse complement strand
GAAGCGTTTACGATGTTAATCAATATATCGTTTCGCTTTAGAACAGAACGAGGTAAATTTTGTTGATATCATTTGCAGATATTTCTTTTTGGTAAAATCCAAATATCCCTCACGAACATTCTCACTTGTAACAAATAAAGTTCCTTCCTCAGCATAATCTATTCCTTGCCATTTTGGGTGAAGCACCTTTGGTAATCAGATCAGCGTACTCTTCAAGTTTACGTCTTTCAGTGATACCGCCAAACATCTCCACAAACCGTGACTTGACAAGTACATCAAGTTTTTGCAAGATACCGCTACATAGCTCAATCAGCCTATCAATTTTGCGTAAATTATCGGCTATTTTGCGCTGTTCCTCTATCGTTAGAAGTGGCAGTTTCTCTTTTTGGTAGTCCTTAAAGTAGATATGGGGAATTGGTAGCGCCTGAAAAATACTTAGCAAGGTTCATATATGTAACCGCCATAGTATAGATATTCCACGCAAACATCATCATTTGGAATAAGATACTGCATCGTGGCCAATAATAGAGGTTTTTTCAGGCAGGAGCATTGTTCTTCCTATTCCTGCACCGTCCTTAACCACAGCAATATAGGGCTTATCCTGATGATAAAAGTCAACATCTTTGATATACCCACTTGCGCCGTAGATACCATAAGAGCCATTATTCTGCTCTATGTCCTTTTGTGCTATACTTGAACTGCCCTTAGTGCAGACCTCTCCGAGTGTCACATACTTCTTCATGCTGCCACCTCCTCAGAGGTCAACAGCAACCGCCCGACAGACCGTGATTTGACAAGCAGATCAAGCTTTTCAAGGATAGCGTTGCAGAGGTCTATTGTGTGGGTTACTTTGTCGAGGTTAGAGACTATTATGTGTTGAACACTTGTATCCTCGGTATATTCAAAAGTAAAACTACCTATATCACTTTTTTTGATATTAGGCATACAAGCTCCTGAGCGAAGTTTCATTATTCTATCTTGTTGGCTTTTCAAGGCATAATATAGATACTTCACTTCACACCTTAAATCATAAAGATAGTAACAATGCGCACCACACCAAAATGGGGCTGGCATATAATTCACATATCCACATGAATTACCACCTTCACTTATTGTAATAGTGCCGCCTGATACATTGAAATCACTCCATTTACCAGAGGGGTTTATACCTCCATTTAGATAATCATATTCACCATTATCAATAAGTTCATCACCATTGATTTGACTGCCTTTAGAAAAGCAACAAATATCTTTTAATTGGATTTTACTCATTCAGCAATCCTCCCAACTCCGACAGCACACCGCCAAGCTCTTTGTAAAGCCCGTCAAGGTCTGCCATGATCTCGCTTGTCGGAGGATATTCCACCGCCACATATTCGGTTTTCTTGTACTTGTTGATAGACAGGTCATAGTCGTTGTCCACGATCTCCAGCTTTGGCACAAAAAAGCTCTGCTCTGTGCGCTCCCTGTCACGCTCACCGTCAGGGTTGTGGAATCGGGCGATAATATCGGGAATATCGTTTTCAGCTATCTCCGAGCGCTTGTCATCAAGGGAGAAACCGTCCGCCCTCATATCATAGAACCACACGTTATCCGTGCCGCCTGCATCGGTCTTGACGAACACCAGCACCGCCGTGGAAACGCCTGCATAGGGCTTGAAAACACCGCTGGGCATGGAAATAACGGCTTTGAGCTGATGATTTTCGATCAGTTCCTTGCGGATAGACTTGTGCGCCTTGCTCGAACCAAACAGCACACCGTCAGGCACGATACAAGCACATCTGCCGCCCTTTTGCAGCAGACGCAGGAACAGTGCAAGGAACAGCAGTTCCGTCTTTTTTCGTGTTTGTGACAGCTTTCAGGTTGTCGTTGATACTCTCCGCATCAAACAGAACCCTTGAACGGCGGATTTGCAAGGCAGACGGTGTATTTGCCGCTGACGCTGTTTCTGCTTTGAAACGCTGTCCTTATAGTCAATATCGGGATTGGTGATAGAATGGAGCATCAGGTTCATAGCCGAGATACGGAGCATCGTCTGGTCAGTATCATAGCCCGTAAAGGTCTTTGTAGCAAAGTCAGCCCATTGCTCATCGGTCATGGTATCCTCATAATGCTTACGGATATATTCGGCTGCGGAAACGAAGAAATCCGGCTGTACCGCAGGCAGGATCGCATATCACATCGTCGGGAGTGGGTGCAACCAGCTCCACCATCATCTCACGGATATGTTTCGGAGTACGGAACTGTCCGTTTTGACCTGCCGTAGAGAGCTTACCGAGCATATACTCATACAGATCACCCTGCATATCGAGGTCAGCTATATCATGCTCATAAAGATCGTCAAGCCCCGTGATGATTTTCTGCAACACCTGCGGATTAGGGATAACGAACACGGCACTATCCATGTATCGAGTGAAAGCTGTCTGTTCCTGTTCACCGTCCTCACGGTCTGGAATTTCTATCAGCTCACCCTTATCGTCAAAATCAGGGAGCTTTGCCATACTTCATTTTTCTTTACCGCAGGAAAGGCATATTTCGAGATAATACTGAAAATATCACGAGCGTCCTTATCCTTGAACTTGCTCCAACGCATAGCCTGTCCGATCTCCGACTGAGGAAAGATCAGATCGGCAGTATCGCCCGTCATATTGGCAAATTCTTCGTTTTCAAGCTCTTTTTCATCGAGGGAGCGTATAAACATCAGATAAGTGAGCTGTTCAATGACCGTCAACGGATTGGTGGATACCGCCAGCCCATATATCAGTCCATATTTTATCTATCTTATTCTTAATGACACCGGTAATCATTGTAAACCTCCAACTAACCTCACATAACGCAAGGTATTATCCATTATATTATAGCACAATCTGCACAAATAGTCAATGATTCGACGGGCGTTTTTTTCTAAATATTTCACCGAGGACTTATAAGTCCAGTATGGGCAAAAAAATAAGGCTACTGCATCTTTTACAGTAGCCATCGCTTATTTATTCAGAACATCGCTCATATTTCAAGCAGAGCATCTGCTTTTTCATCAGACAGCCTGCGGAAATTCTCAATCAAGTGCCGTTCTTTCTCCGTAAGATAGGTGCATTCCGTATCATCATTGAACATCTCCGCAAGTGAAGAACCGAGAGCGACTGCCAGACGATTCAGCGTTTCAATGGTGGGCTGGCCGTGTGCCTTCTTCAATGCCCTTGATATGGTGTCCCGACACTCCTGTGAGCTGTGTAAGGCGGTACATAGACATTTTCTTATCTTCCCTAAGTTTGTGTGCAGTTTCTTGCCGACTTCCATAAAACCGCCCCTTTCTTATTGGTTACTATTATTATATACCTTATCGGACAATAAAATAAATATCCGTGTGGGCTTGAATATATGGACATTTAGGTGTATAATATATGGTAAACAAAAGTGAATAGGAGCAGTTGCTATGAATATTTACACAGTTTGCTTTTTTGGGGCATGGATACATAGAGCGTGGAAACGGAGATAGAAAACCGCCTTGACAAGCTCCTTTCATGACTGATAAACGCAGAAGGAGTATGTTGACTTCATGATCGGACGGGACGGCGATTTTGACCTGCTTTGCTTCTGCTGCCATTTAAGCGAGCTATCCGCAATTACGGTTACGGCAATACCCATTTTACACTCGTCCTGCCATACATGAAAGCAGAGTACCGTGACAACGAAAAGGAGTACCTTGACTATTACGATGAAGTCGAGGTGTGTGCTGAATCGTCCATAGCACACCCCAAGTCCGCTATCCAAGTCCGCAACCGCAGTATGATCGACAGAGCAGACCTTGTGGTATGCTGTATACAGCATAAAAGCGGAGGAGCTTATGCCACGATACGCTATGCGGAGAAACAGGGCAAGAAGATAGTGAACCTTGCAAACGAAAACTGAATAAGCATCTGAAAAGAAAAAATCAGGGCTATGCCTTCCGTACACGGTCACGGAGGACATAGCCCTTTCCTTATGCTGTAAATGTATCAGTCCTGAATCTCCTGCATCATAGTCGCACCGTCCTTGAAACCGACCTTGTAGGCAGCTCTCATTTCAGCGGCAGCAGTCTCGCTCACACAGTCCAGAATCTTGTGAAACACATCAATCTGCTCCTCACTCAGCGAATCTTCAAAGGGATACAGAGCCTTATTAAACTCATCGAGAACTCAGCGGAGTGAATATCGCCCTGTCTGTAATTGTACATCGCATCAATCATTTGTATCTGTCCTTTCGGTTTTATTGCTGTAAAAACCAAACCGTCCAACATTACCAAATAATCGTTGCTAAGGTGTTGCTTACGGCACACCGGCTGAGCAACTCGATAACGGAGCTGCACACGATGATGCGTTATCTCCGAATACGACTTTCTGAAGAAACGGTCTGCCATCACTTCGACAACTGGGTTTCCGTATTCGGCGAGCAGAAAACGGAATGGGAAGCTGAAACCTGGCGGGCAATGGCTTCAAGGAACGTACACGCATTGCGAACTACACAGGTCTGCCAGAGCTCATGGTCGATGTTCAAGCAGATCGCTGATATACGCACTGCTGACACACTTAAACTTGATGTTCCGCGGAGTGTGAATATCATGTAGTCAACGTGGAAGCTACCCTTTCCAAGCAGAAACTTGTACAGGGAGCTTTCGGACAGAGCCGATGAGATAAATGCCGGCAACGTTGATCCGAGCCGGGACAAACATGCTGAAGATCACGTCGGACGGACGCAAACTCGGACTCGACCCGCGCCTTATCGACCCCGTCGTTTTTGAAGAGCGACCCTTTCCCACAAAGCTTAACCGCTGTGTGGAAAAACGTGGCACGCAATACATGCCGAAACGGCTGCGGACAGGCTTACACAGATAGTTTTCTGTGATCTCGGCGTACCGCATAAAAACACCCGCCGAAACAGAAATCGCCGGCGAAGATACCGACGATGCAAACGATAATAAGTCAATGGCGGAAATTGATTCACTGGAAGAAGAATGCGACTTCTGCGTGTACGACGACATACGTGACAAGCTGATCGCACGTGGCATTCCGGCAGACGAAATTGCCTACATACACGATGCGAAGAACGAGAAGCAGAAATCCGAGCTTTTCGAGAAAGTACGCAATGGTGACATCCGCATCCTGCTTGGCTCAACCGCCAAGATGGGAACCGGTACGAACGTCCAGAAAAAAGCTGATCGCTGTCCACGATATCGACATACCGTGGCGTCCGGCGGATCTGCAGCAACGCGCCGGACGTATTATCAGACAGGGCAACGAAAACAAGAATGTTCAGATATTTCAGGTACGTTACCAAGGGTACGTTTGATGCGTACAGTTTTCAGACTCTTGAAAACAAGCAGCGGTTTATCAGTCAGATCATGACTTCAAAAACTCCAGCCCGCAAGTGCGAGGACGTTGACCAGCAGGCTCTGACTTATTCAGAAATCAAAGCTCTCTGTACAGGTGACGAAACGTATCAAGGAAAAGCTGATGCTCGACAATGATGTAAAGGAACTGAAAAGTCCTTGCCGCCGAATACCGCAACACGGTGTACGAGATGGAAGACAAGATAAAGGCTTTTCCTGAAAAAGAGGAGAAAATAACCGCTCTGCTTGACGGACTTCACACCGACCGTGAAGCTCTTAGAAAGCTTACGTTCGATCCCGAGACGAAGCGGACCAGTATTCAGAAATTACTATCGGTGACAAGGAATACACGGATAAAAAGGAAGCCTGCAAAGGCTTTCGAGGGTGCTGCACTTTCTGTAAAGTACGCCGACACACCAGTTAAGATCGGTAGCTTTCAGGGCTTCGACCTGTCGGTTACGATACACAGTGAAATGATGGGCGGAAGGCATGTCTGCCACGATAAACGGGTGCCACCGTTCACAGCACGAAGCTTATTGAAAGCTTTGCCCATAACCTCAACCGCCTTGAATCGGCCACTGTACAATATTGACGGCAGGATAGCAAGTGTAAAAGACAACCTTGCACAGCTGAGGATCGACTATTCCGAAGCTCAGAAAGATCGCCTCAGAACCGTTTCCACATGCGGAAGAACTGGAAACGAAGGAAGACAGGCTGAGAACGCTTACGGAGGAACTGAACCAAGAAAGCGATCGAAGCGAAAAAAGAACGCACCGAAACGTGAGAAGAACCTGTTACTTTGAAAGGGCGAAGCTGAAACGTGATGCTATGAGGATAGCGAAGAAGCCGAAGCAGAGTAAAAGCAAGGAGCAGGATAAGACAAAGGCGGGGTTGGAGTGATTAACTTTATCCCTGTAATAAAAGCCAAAATTATTGATGTACAATAACTATTTATGAATACTGATAATAAGCCTCTATCTATTTTAAAGGATGGAGCTTTTATCTTATCAAGCAGTATATTACATTAAGAATAAATCCAAATTGAAGAACAGATTAACTGATAGTTTTTGAAATTTATACTTTCGCTTGATTTTTTTGGTAAAATAATGTTATAATCTAAGCATAGTACATGTGCCATATTCAACAATTTTGGTGATATAAGAGGGGGATTAAGTAATGACAATGCATATGAGTCTTTAGACTAGCCTGGCATGAATAAAGGAATGGAATGGACCATATTTGTGATAATCCATGTTAATAATCCTTACTGTGTTGGTGCTCATCTCATATCCTGGAGATCTAATCGCTACAAAAAGGGATCTAAATTTTGAAAGGCTCTCACAATGGTGAGTCAGCTGAAAAATTTCCTTGTGAAATCGCTTGCGGATTAAGCCATCAATGCTTTCGGTAAAGAAACAAATACAAACAAAAGTAGATCCACCTGACTGGTGGGGAGAAGGAAATGCAGATGCTGTTATAACTGACTCGTTCCACCAGCAACTGCTTGTACATGGTGTTATGAAGCTATGTATAAGAAAAGACGTTTTCTACGGAAGCAGGAAGTACACAAACACTATAACTATGAAAAACGTTTTAAAAACGCCCAGGACTATTTTTTCACAGTTTTGAAGAAGAAAAATCTCTTGTTTTCTATTATGCAGGCTATAGCTAATCCCTTTCTCAGAAGGTGAAGAAGAAAAACTAACGTTATCGTAGGTGTTTCAAGATTAAAGAAAATAGACGGTTTTTCATTTCTATGAAAATACTACAGAAAGAAATAAAGCAGAAATACGGCGGTGGGATTTGCGTGGCAGAAACCTGTTACTTCAAATTATCCCGAAGAAGGATTCTGCATTCCATATTGGAAGTATATCGACAACAACGAGTTAATCTGAAACGACTTGTAATAAAAACCGATAAACAGAACCCCTTTAAGTATGGAAGTCGTGAAGTAAACAAAGTGATGATGCAATTGAAGTCAATTCATCAATTGCCTGGAAACTATCGATGTTTTAATCGAGATTGGTGATGATACTGGAGGATTGGAAAAAAAGAAAAGACTGGCTCAACTCTCTGTTCTTAATGAACTTTTGGAAAGCACGAGGACCTTTTCCGGGAATGGGTTCTGTCTTAGAAAGCGTTTAGGATTACCTGATCTCATCAAACCTTTCCTTTGATATAACAGATGACAATGGAAGAAAAGTTTTTTATAAGCAACTGGAAGAGCTCCTTAATGGTGAGACAGAAATTATTTCAGGAATGAGTACAATAGCAAGGATTTAAAGATTGTACGTCGTCAGTTTCAGATGAATGGAAGATGCTGAAAAAGAGCTCTTGTTACATTTACTGCCACGATTTGATCTTACTACAAAGCAAGTAAGAGGAATCATTTCAGATGATCGTGAAAATGTATCTATCACAGCTACAGTAAGTGAACTTGTCGAAAACCCATATATTATCTTTGAACAGTATGTAGGCGATGATTCTGACGACTCTATTCCTTTTTATAAAATTGATAATGGCATTATTCCTTCACCGGAATATGGTCTGGATGAAATTCTTGATACAGGATCCACAGAACGTTTACGTGCATTATGTGTAGACGAATTACACAGAATTCCAGCACATTCATTTGGCAAGGCAGAAGCTCTACTTAATTCAATAAACGCAAGACTTGACCGACTGCCTGAATGGAAAAGATATGTTTATTCTCTTAAAAATTTTAGTGTAGAAAAAGTTATCTTAAATGGCGGACTGTTCATGAGAACCGATGAAGATAAAAACCTGTATCTTTATATTCGAAGCGTATATGAAGATGAGAGAATCTCGTCAGAAGATGTCTTTCAGAAGCTGGCGGATCAGAGCAGCATTCATTCTGAACTTCAAAATACCTATCTCAATTGAAAAATTCAAGAAAAATCTGAAAAAATGATAGTTCGAAGCTACTCATTGATAATGAGAAAAAACCGCTGAAAGTATATGATCACATCCTGATCCACCATAGCAAAAAGTATGCATGCAGATTTTTCAGAAAAGCCAAATGTGTATTGTCAGGCTGGCCAGCCTGGCACCGGAAAAAAAAACTTACAGTCATTAAAAGGCTATTCTTAGATAATATCGAAGAGTACATCGGGGCAGCAACAAGTTTTCTGTTGATGCGCGTCCAACCAGGTATAATAGCTTCAGAGAGAATTAAAGTTCAGACTGGGGAAACCATTCATCTTACCATTCACTCTTTTTCTTGCCAAGACAACGAGCATGGATTAACAAATATAACATGACGTTTAAGAGAACCGGCGGCAAAATGAGTCACGATTTATAATTATACACCTCATTCTTGATGCATGCTTTCTCCTTTATGATTGACCTGAATTTGTTTGCAACGCTTATAAGAGCTGTAAACTGGAATAGTATACAGAGACTTATTTTAGTTGGCGATCCTAACCAACTTCCGCCTATCGGCAGAGGAAAGGTTTTTGCTGAAACGATTGAATGGCTGAAAAAAAGTGAAGAATATGCTGACAGTGTCGGTGTTCTTACCGAAAACATAAGACAACTTGTAAATACAGTTGAAGGCAATGGTACAGGTATTCTTGAACTTGCGAATGTCTTTATTCAGGAAAAACAGGTAAACGGCGATGACTCAGATGCTGCTGCAAAGCTGAAGTCAGAAAAAGAGGAAATCTTTACAAAGATTTTGGAAAACGCAAATGGGGATGTTGATAAGGATCTGAGTGTTTATTTCTGGAAGGAACAGGATGATCTCGAAAAAGTAATTAAGGACAGATTAATAACCGATATGCAAATTCTGACTGGAAAGAGTGCAGAAACAGAAAAAAAGTTACATGAACTCTGGTCAGAGGCAATCAAAGATGCACCTGAACGATTTCAGATTATCTCACCTTATCGTGGAGAGTTCTACGGTACAATGTCAATCAATACTTTTATGCAGAGTACCTTTAACGGATACTGGAGCAGAAGACTTAATGTAGATGGTATCGGTTTATTTGATAAAGTTATTCAGATCAGAAACAGACCTGCATCTGACAAGGCTTATGTTTATGACTGGAATGCAAGAAAACCTGGAAGACAAGAAGTATTTAACGGAGAAATCGCAACTGTATCTCCGATGGCATATGAAACAAAAAAGATATCATGGATGACAAACATCCAGCATTTCCAGTGTAATTTTTCAGGAAAAACAAGAGCTGGTTACAGCTATGTATACGGAAAGTTTCTTGGTAAGGATGATAAGGGATATTGGATTCCAGATCAAAAGGTAACAGACAACCTCGAACTTGCATATGCAATCAGCGTTCATAAATCACAAGGTTCTGAATTTGATTATGTATACATAATCATTCCTAATAAGGAAAGTCACCTTATGACAATGGAACTACTCTATACAGCACTTACAAGAGCACAGCGTCATGTTACGGTTTTTTCTGCAACAGGATATCAGCACACTTACTACTATGAGCCATGTAGAAAAATCAGCAGTCAGAAAGATTAATTCTTCTGTATTTGAGTTTGATCCTCTTCCTGATGAATTGCTTTACAGCGGTGATTGGTACAAAGAAGAAAGAAAACTTGCTACTTTATCAGAATACTTTGTAAGATCCAAATCGGAAGTTATCATAGCAAACATGCTTGTTTCCGAAAATGTACCATTTGTATATGAAGAGCCGTTATATGCGAATGACGGTACAATGTTTCTGCCTGATTTTACAGTTACATTTCAGGGTGAAAAATATTACTGGGAACATGTCGGCAGGCTTGATTTGCCTGATTACAAGGCGCACTGGGAGCTTAAAGAAAAATGGTATAACAAGCACTTCCCTGGTAAACTGATAACCACTTATGAAAGTAAGGATCTTTCTACAGAAGCCATGAATATTATCAAATCACATTTATGAGAACACAAATGAAACGTGCTAAGTGTTGTATAATCTTACACTAATGAATAACCCCCACATAAATTCAGTGGGGGTTGATTTTTTTATAGTGAACGCATAAAAGATTTTTATTTTGATTGATTATAAGCGAGCCAAGTTTGGTAAAATCAAAGCTTGTATTATTGAAAATCAAAAAACTAACTGCGTTCACTATAATTTATGGATATTTGAATTTTCAGCTCAATTCCGAGAGTGAACGCATAACAAGGTCAATATCCTTATTCTCCAATTCCTGAATAATATGAAGATATGTTTTCTGCGTTGTAGTCATACTTGCATGTCCAAGACGACGTGCAACACTGGCTATAGAAACTCCTGCAAATAGTAGCAAAGAAGCATGAGTATGCCTAAGTCCATGAACCGAAATAACAGGTACACCAGCTTTCTTACAATGCCGTTCTAATATGTCATTCACAGTAGAATTATAAACCTTCTGACCAGCTTTAACAAAAATCGGCTTATCTTCAGGAAGCCCCTTTATAAGCCCTGTAAACTGAATTACTGTCTGCCAGTCAAGTTGAATTTTACGTACAGAAGAACGATTCTTAGTAGGTAAAAATCCCGTTCCCTTTTTATAATCCCAGGTCTTATTGATTGAAAGAGTCTGATGAGGAAAATCAAAATCTTTAGGCGTAAGTGCCAATGCTTCTGAAAAGCGCATTCCTGTCTTAGCCACAAGCATTATAAACCAGTCCCAGTTAATATCTGAGCCAAGATTAAGCGTTATAAGCATTGTATGAAGTTCAAACTGATTAAGATACTTGATTTTCTTATCTCTCGGAGGTTTTCCTTTTATTATAGCCTTACGGGTAGGATCACGAGAAATAAGACCTTCGTCAACAGCATCAAGTATGGCACACTTTATCTGATGATGAAAATCCATCGTCGTTTGACGCTCATGTGTCTGTGCATAATCATTTAAAAGCTGCTGATAATTTATTCTGTTCACATCACACATTTTAGTGTCTGGAATTAGTTTTTTCAGCCATTCCAGTGTCATACGATACTTATTCATAGTAACAGGACGTATCGCACCCTCCTTGTAAACTTTTATCCACTGAGCATAATACTCATGAAAAAGAGATTCCTTTGTGATTGCTTCTAACATTTAAAATTCCTCCTATTTTTAACGGCATTTTGCCGATTTTTACTTACGCTGATGAAGGGTGATAAGGGTGTGGAGCTGTTTGAAAAAGCTGCTTATTTGCTTCTGTTCTCTTAACGAAGGTAAAAATAATGGTGCGCTAAAATACCCATCTGTTGTCATTCCTGTTAATGCTGTCTGAGTTGCTACATTCATAAGATGTTTTCTAACAGTCGGGTGATAGTTCAGTTCCAATGTGGCGAAGTGGGAATCAACAATATCATGATTCAGTTTTACTCGTCTTGTATGCCACGCAAATGCACTGCCTGCGCCATTTTTACCAA
>NZ_JAGS01000003.1 GCF_000526775.1 Ruminococcus albus AD2013 | reverse complement strand
CTGATGCTTGGCATCACCGCTCGGATGCACTTTCATCCATCGGGTTCATTTGCGGGTATACTCGGTGCGAGAATGGGTCTGCCTGTGCTTGACCCTCTTGCAAGCGTGATAATCTGCGTTTTCATCGAAAAAGCGGCACTTGAGATCTTCATTGACGCTGTCAACAAGATGATAGACAGATCCTGCAGTGATGATACCGTTACTAAAATGCAGGAAGTCATACTTGACACAGAGGGCGTACTGGGGATCGATGAACTGAAAACAAGACTTTTCGGCGCTAAGATATACGTTGAAGTCGAGATACGCATGGATCCGGACAAAACACTTGTTGAAGCCCATGACACGGCTGAAATGGTCCATGACATGATCGAAAAGACTTTTCCGGAGGTAAAGCACTGTATGGTACACGTTAATCCGGATATCCCTGATTAAAGAGCGGTAATATTTTCACTTCATTTTCGTCAAAATCCGCTTGCAAATGACACAGGATTGTGCTATACTGGTAATATTGAATTTCCGTACAAAGAGGGTCAAGTATAGATGAAAAATAAATTGCGTGTTATATCGGCACTGCTGTGTGCTGTGCTGATATTTGCTGATATAGGCAGCTTTTCGGCATCTGCTCTCAGCTTTGTGCCCACTGCTGTGGACGCTGACGGTGAGCGCAGGGATATAAAGCTGTATTCCGAATGCGTTTATATGGTGAATATGGACAGCGGCGATGTCATAGTTGATATCAACGGCGAAAAGGAAGTCCCTCCCGCCTCACTGACAAAGCTTATGACGGCTGTTGTTCTTCTGGATGAACTGGGCGGCGATGAAAGCACCCTGAAAAACAGGATGATGTCCGCAGGCACCGAAGCCTTTGATGAACTTTACGATACAGGTGCGGCGACCGCCGATATACAGCCCAACGAATCTGTCAGCGCTTACGACCTGCTGGCGGCACTGCTGATACCATCAGCCTGTGAAGCCGCGAATATAATCGCCATAAACGTGGGCGGAAACGTTCCCGCATTCGTGGATATGATGAACGAAAAATCTGCCGAACTGGGGCTGAAACATACCCATTTTTCAAACGCTCACGGTCTGTTCACTCAGCAGAATTTCTCCACTGCAAAGGATATCTCCACCATATGCAGGTACGCTCTTAACAAGTACCCGGTTTTCAGGGAACTTGTGGGCAGTCCCTCATTCACGATGGCACCTACCGACTATCACCCCCGAGGCACATATATAGTCAGCACCGACTATATGATAAACGAGTTCACCGATTACTACTACACCAACTGGCCGGGTATAAAGACGGGTACTACCGAAGCCGCAGGACGCTGTTTTGCAAGCTATGCCACCTTTGACGGCATGACCTATATGGCAGTAACGATGGGTGCGCCTATGGAGAAGCTCCCCGAAGATATCAAAAAAGGCGAAGAAGACCCCGATTCCATGTATGCTGACGATGTGGTCTACTATAATTTCATCGACCATATAAATCTGTACGAATGGGCTTTCGATACCCTTGTGCAGAAGGATTTCATCAACGAATTCAGCGAAGTCAGGGACGTAAAAGTCGGCTACGGAAAAAAGGCGCGATTATGCAAACCTCAAACCCGCCTGCGGATACAGCCGTATGTGGCCTGCGAATATCCCCATCGATGATGTTGAAAAGAAGAGATAACCGTGCTGGATAACATAGTCGCACCAGTTGAAGAGGCGATGCTGGGCAAGATGGAACTTTCCTACAAAGGCGAAAACTCTTGCAGTTATAGACCTTATCTCCACCACAAAAGTTGAACGTTCCACCCCTAAAGGAAAGGGCAAGAGTGGTAAAGGCGTATTTCGGCTCAAAGCTTTCAAAATAACGGGTACAATAGTGCTGTATGTATAGGCTTTGTACTGCGTGCTGTGTTTCCGATAGCGCAGAGGAAAGTATCTGAGAAAACTCAATCCCTCTGCTGACAGCAGATATGATGGACAGCGATGGATGACTGAATTAAAACGTGAAGTATCTCGAATAGGAAATAGACCAGACGGGAGATGTAAAGGAAAGGAAACAGTTTTATGCTGGAAAAGGATCGTATGTATAGCCGCAGCGGCACTTACGGCGTTTATGGTCGGGCTGTACCGCGAAAAAAAATAAAGTCAGCATTGACGAAGTCGGTGACGGACTGACGATATACAGCTTCAGGCAGGCAAGGCCGATGCCGGAACTCATTTACGGCGATGGACTGGGCAGTTCTTATCGACTGCGGCGAAAAAGGGCTTCGGCAAGCATATAGTTACTTATATGGAAGAAAACGGCATCAAAAAGCTGGATTTACCTTATCATAACCCACTTTGATAAAGACCATGTGGGCGGTGCGGCAAAGGTTGGAGATCCTGTGAGGTCGGTGCTGTACTCCAAAGCAATTCCCGAAGGAGAGCGATGAGTACGACAATTATCTTGAAGAACTGAAAAATAAAGATATTACTCCCAGACCGTCCCGCGAGGAACTCAGTTTTACTCTCGGCGATGCTGAATTCACGGTAGGACCCCTCCTAAACAGGAAGCGTACGAAAAATCCTCCCAGCAATAATTCTTCTCTCATAACTGAGGTGTCATTGGGCGAAGTTGATATGCTTTTTCGCAGGAGATGCGGAGAATGACAGGCTTGCAGAGTTCACCGCAAGCAACGATAAAACCTACCGATTTGTCAAAGTGCCTTACCACGGACAACTGCAGAAAACAGCTGAAACCCTTTGCCGAAAGAGATCAAGGCAGAATATCGCAGTGATAACGAGTCCGAAGATGAACCCGAGGATAAGGAAACGGTAGATTCTGTTCAAAAAAATGCGGTGGCTGAGATCTTTCTGACGAAGACAGACAGCGTTATCGTAAAATGCGACGGCAAGAACATAGCAGGGGAATATAATTCATAATTCATAACACTAAAAGCGAAGCGTTAGTGTGTTCATTAATTGTTGGAAGGACAAACCACGAAGTTTGGTAAGTATGCCAAGGAAGGGAGCTTTGGCTCAAGCCTTCGCGAAAGGCTTGCGGGAAGCTCGAAGGGCAGAGCCCTTCGGTCAAGGCACAAATGCGACGTGGCAACCGTGCTGTAAATAGGACAGCAAACTTCCCGCCAAATAAAGGCGCGGCAATAACAACAATATGAGCGTGGACAAATCAACCGTCCACGCTCTTTCTGTCTGCGGTGAGATATTGCCGCGCCCGAAATCAACGGCGTTAGCTCGTTGATTTCTCGGACCCGAGGAACGAGGGGCGACCAATGTCCACCGCAGTCCTCACAAAACATACAAACCATAAATGTAAAATTTATATGAAACTCCACTTTACAAACAACAGAATATAGTGTATAATAAATAAGTTCATATTGTGCGGATAGCGCACAGGCATAAGTATCCCTGCATCAGAATACGGGTCACGCTTCGGTAAGAAGAATGTACCTGCCGTATGCCGATGCAGAGAAAATATTTAAGAAAGAGGTACAAAATTATGCTGAGAAAAGACGAAAAAGACAGCCGTTATCGAGGGCTAACAGAACTCATGAGGACCCGACCACAGGTTCCCCCGAGGTACAGATCGCTATACTGACCAAGAGGATCAGCGACCTTGACAGAACACCTGAAGGTCCACAAGAAGGATAACCACTCCAGAAGAGGTATGTACAAGATGATCGGTAAGAGAAGAAACCTTCTCAACTACCTGAAGAAGAACGACATCGAGAGATACAGAACTATTATCGAGAAGCTGGGTATCCGTAAGTAATCAAGTTAAGATCATCAAGGCAGAGGCGGCTGTCCGCCACTGCCTTTTGGTGTTTTAAAAACAGTAAAATTATGTTCCGCGTGATGGTTTTTTAGCATTGAACGGAGAGTGTAAAAGTCGGGAAAAATCTGCACTCTGCGCTTTATGCTAAAGGCCTTTGCCGGACAGCGTTAAGGAGGGATAATCAATATGTTTGAGAACGCAAGGACTTTTGAAACTACTTATGGCAGGCAGGACCTGTCGTTGTTGAAAACAGGCAAGGACCTGCGGACTTGCAAACGGCTCATGCTGGGTAAGATTACGCGAGACCGTTGTAAGGCTAACGTACAGCTTCCAAGAAGCCCGTGAGGCGTTGACTTCTTCCCTCTTTCAGTTGATTTTGAGGAGAAGATGTATGCAGTAGGCAGATCCCCGGCTCTTTCACTAAGCGTGAGGGCAAGGCAAGCGATAAGGCTATACTGACTTCAAAAGATGTGTTGACAGACCTATCAGGACCTCTGTTCCCCAAGGACATGAGGAAACGATGTAACTGTTGTTATGACAGTACTGGCTGTTGACCCCGATAACTCACCCGAGATCACAGGTATGATCGCTGCTGCTATCGCTATCTCTATCTCCGATATCCCGTGAACGGACCTGTGCTTCCATTCAACGTTGGCTATGTTGACGGCGAGCTGGTTCTGAACCCCACTCTGGAGCAGAGAGCTAATAACAAGCTGGAACCTGACAGTGCAGGTTCTGCCGAGAAGATCGTTATGATCGAAGCAGCGCTGAGGAGATCCCCGATGATTTGATGCTGAAGGCTATCGAGACAGGTCATACCGAGATCAAGAAGATGTCGAATCATCAAGGGTATCCCAGAAGGAGATCGCAAGCCTAAGTTCGAGTTCGAGTCCATGGAAGTTGACCACGACCTCTTCGATGAGATCGAGGCTATGGTAGGCGAGGACGTCAAGAAGGCTTCTCGATACCGATGACAAGAACGTAAGAGATGCAAGAATGCAGCCTATATATGATGCAGTTCATGAGAAGTATGACGGACCAGCTATCCGATCAGGGCGCTATGCTGAGAAGTTCTCTACAACGCTGCAGAAGAAGATCGTTAGAAACTGGCTCTATGAGGGCAAGCGTGTTGACGCAGAGGCATCGGACGAGATCAGACCTCTCGCTGCGAAGTTGGCTACTGCCCAGAGTTCACGGTTCAGGTATCTTCACCAGAGGTCAGACACAGGTAATGACTATCTGTACTCTCGGCCCTGTTTCCGATGCTCAGAAGCTTGACGGTCTTGACGAGGAGACCAGCAAGAGATATATGCACCAGCTACAACTTCCCCAGCTACTCGTTGGTGAGACAAGACCTCAAGCTTCGATCGGAAACAGGGCCGAGATACAGATATCATTACCTGTGTCGACCCGGTGAAGATACCGAACCGTGAACTCTGGCAGTACGCCAACTTCAGCAGCGAGAGGTCTGATCTCGTCGATGCCTCTGCCGTCAACACGCTTTGCCCTCATAGAGCCAGTTTCTAACGATCTCTTCTGCAGCTTGTAGAAGGAACTTCCTCAAGCATAGCGCCCTGATCGGGATACTGCTCGTCATTACTTCTCATGAACTGCATCATATATAGGCTGCATTCTTGCATCTCTTACGTTCTTGTCATCGGTATCGAGAGCCTTCTTTGACGTCCTCGCCTACCATAGCCTCGATCTCATCGAAGAGGTCGTGGTCAACTTCCATGGACTCGAACTCGAACTTAGGGCTTGCCGATCTCCTTCTGGATACCTGATGAATTCGACCATCTTCTGATCTCGGTATGACCTGGTCCTCGATAGCCTTCAGCATCAAATCATCGGGGATCTCCTCAGCGCCTGCTTCGATCATAACGATCTTCTCGGCAGAACCTGCAACTGTCAGTTCAGCTTGTTATTAGCTCTCTGCTCCAGAGTGGGTTCAGAACCAGCTCGCCGTCAACATAGCCAACGTTGATGGAAGCAACAGGTCCGTTTCCACGGGGATATCGGAGATAGAGATAGCGATAGCAGCAGCGATCATTACCTGTGATCTCGGGTGAGTTATCGGGGTCAACAGCCAGTTACTGTCATAACAACAGTTACATCGTTTCTCATGGTCCTTGGGGAACAGAGGTCTGATAGGTCTGTCAACACATCTTGAAGTCAGTATAGCCTTATCGCTTGCCTTGCCCTCACGCTTAGTGAAAGAGCCGGGGATCTTGCCTACTGCATACATCTTCTCCTCAAAATCAACTGAAAGAGGGAAGAAGTCAACGCCCTCACGGGGCTTCTTGGAAGCTGTAACGTTAGCCATTACAACGGTCTCGCCGTATCTTACCCAGCATGAGCCGTTTGCAAGTCCGCAGGTCTTGCCTGTTTCAACAACGACAGGTCTGCCTGCATAAGTAGTTTCAAAAGTCCTTGCGTTCTCAAACATATTGATTATCCTCCTTAACGCTGTCCGGCAAAGGCTTTAGCATAAAGCGCAGAGTGCAGATTTTCCCGACTTTTACACTCTCCGTTCAATGCTAAAAAACCATCACGCGAACATAATTTTACTGTTTTTAAAAACACCAAAAGGGCAGTGGCGGACAGCCGCCTCTGCCTTGATGATCTTAACTTGATTACTTACGGGATACCCAGCTTCTCGATAATAGTTCTGTATCTCTCGATGTCGTTCTTCTTCAGGTAGTTGAGAAGGTTTCTTCTCTTACCGATCATCTTGTACATACCTCTTCTGGAGTGGTTATCCTTCTTGTGGACCTTCAGGTTTCTGTCAGTCGCTGATCCTCTTGGTCAGTATAGCGATCTGTACCTCGGGGAACCTGTGTCGGTCTCATGAGTTCTGTTAGCCTCGATAACCGGCTGTCTTTTCGTCTTTTCTCAGCATAATTTTGTACCTCTTTCTTAAAATATTTTCCTCTGCATCGGCATACGGCAGGTACATTCTTCTTACCGAAGCGTGGACCCGTATTCTGATGCAGGGATACTTATGCCTGTGCCGCTATCCGCACAATATGACTTATTTATTATACACTATATTCTGTTGTTTGTAAAGTGAGTTCATATAAATTTTACATTTATGGTTTGTATGTTTTGTGAGGACTGCGGTGGACATTGGTCCGCCCCTCGTTCCTCGGTCGAGAAATCAACGAGCTAACGCCGTTGATTTCGGGGCGCGGCAATATCTCCACGCAGACAGAAAGAGCGTGGACGGTTGATTTGTCCCCACGCTCATATTTGTTGTTATTGCCGCGCCTTTATTTGGCGGGAAGTTTGCTGTCCTATTTACAGCACGGTTGCCACGTCGCATTTGTGCCTTGACCGAAGGGCTCTGCCCTTCGAGCTTCCCGCAAGCCTCGCGAAAGGCTTGAGCCAAAGCTTCCCTTCCTTGGCATACTTACCAAACTTCGTGGTTGTCCTTCCAACAATTAATGAACACACTAACGCTTCGCTTTAGTGTTATGAATTATGAATTATATTCCCCTGCTATGTTCTTGCCGTCGCATTTTACGATAACGCTGTCTGTCTTCGTCCAGAAAGATCTCAGCACCCGCATTTTTTGAACAGATCTTACCGTTTCCTTATCCTCGGGTTCATCTTCGAACTCGTTATCACTGCGATATCTGCCTTGATCTCTTCGGCAAAAGGGTTTCAGCTGTTTCTGCCAGTGTCCGTGGTAAGGCACTTTGACAAAATCGGTAGGGTTTATCGTTGCTTGCGGTGAACTCTGCAAGCCTGTCATTCTCCGCATCTCCTGCGAAAAGCATATCAACTTCGCCCAATGACACCTCAGTTATGAGAGAAGGAATTTATTGCTGGGAGATTTTTCGTACGCTTCCTGTTTAGGAGGGTCTACCGTGAATTCAGCATCGCCGAGAGTAAAACTGAGTTCCTCGCGGACGGTCTGGGGGAGTAATATCTTTATTTTTCAGTTCTTCAAGATAATTGTCGTACTCATCGCTCTCCTTCGGGGAATTGCTTTGGATACAGCACCGACCTCACAGGATCTCAGCACCTTGCCGCACCGCCCACATGGTCTTTATCAAAGTGGGTTTATGATAAGGTAATCCAGCTTTTTGATGCCGTTTTCTTCCATATAAGTAACTATATGCTTGCCGAAGCCCTTTTCGCCGCAGTCGATAAGAACTGCCCAGTCATCGCCGTAAATGAGTTCGGCATCGGCCTTGCCTGCCTGAAAGCTGTATATCGTCAGTCCGTCACCGACTTCGTCAATGCTGACTTTATTTTTTTTCGCGGTACAGCCCGACATAAACGCCGTAAGTGCCGCTGCGGCTATACATACGATCCTTTTCAGCATAAAACTGTTCCTTTCCTTTACATCCTCCCGTCTGTCTATTTCTATTCGAGATACTTCACGTTTTAATTCAGTCATCATCGGCTGTCATCATATCTGCTGTCAGCAGAGGGATTGAGTTTTCTCAGATACTTTCTCTGCGCTATCAGGAAACACAGCACGCAGTACAAGCCTATACATACCAGCACTATTGTACCCGTTTATTTTGAAAAAGCTTGAGCCGAAATACGCCTTTACCACTCTTGCCCTTTCCCTTACGGGTGAACGTTCAACTTTGTGGTGGAGATAAGGTCTATAACTGCAAGAGTTTCGCCTTTGTAGAAAGTTCCATCTTGCCCAGCACATCGCCCTCTTCAACTGGTGGCGACTATGTTATCCAGCACGGTTATCTTCTTTTCAACATCATCGATGGGGATATTCGCAGGCCACATACGGCTGTATCCGCAGGCGGGTTTGAGGTTTGCATAATCGCGCTTTTTCCGTAGCCGACTTTTACGTCCCTGACTTCGCTGAATTCGTTGATGAAATCCTTCTGCACAAGGGTATCGAAAGCCCATTCGTACAGATTTATATGGTCGATGAAATTATAGTAGACCACATCGTCAGCATACATGGGAATCGGGGTCTCTTCGCCTTTTTTTGATATCTTCGGGGAGCTTCTCATAGGCGCACCCATCGTTACTGCCATATAGGTCATGCCGTCAAAGGTGGCATAGCTTTGCAAAACAGCGTCCTGGCGGCTTCGGTAAGTACCCGTCTTTATACCCGCGGCAGTTGGTGTAGTAGTAATCGGTGGAACTCGTTTATCATATAGTCGTGGCTGACTATATATGTGCCCTCGGGGTGATAGTCGGTAGGTGCCATCGTGAATGAGGACTGCCCACAAGTTCCCTGGAAAACCGGGTACTTGTTAAGAGCGTACCTGCATATGGTGGAATATCCTTTGCAGTGGAGAAATTCTGCCTGAGTGAACAGAGACCGTGAGGCGTTTGAAAAATGGGTATGTTTCAGCCCCAGTTCGGCAGATTTTTCGTTCATTCATATCCACGAATGCGGAACGTTTCCGCCCACGTTTATTGCGATTATATTGGCGGCTTCAGCAGGCTGATGGTATCAGCAGTGCCGCCAGCAGGTCGTAAGCGCTGACAGATTCTCGTTGGGCTGTATATCGGGCGGTCGCCGGCACCTGTATCGTAAAGTTTCATCAAAGGCTTTTCGGTGCCTGCGGACCATCTCATGCCTGTTTTTCAGGGTGCTTTCATCGCCCGCCCAGTTCATCCAGAAGAACAACAGCCGTCATTAAGCTTTGTCAAGTGAGGCGGGAGGGATTCCTTTTCGCCGTTGATATCAACTATGACATCGCCGCTGTCCATATTCACCATATAAACGCATATCGGAATACAGCTTTATATCCCTTGCGCCTCACCGCAGCGTCCCACAGCAGGTGGCACAAAGCTGAGAGCAGATGCCGAAAAGCTGCCTATATCAGCAAATATCAGCACAGCACACCAGCAGTGCGATATAACACGCAATTATTTTTTCATCTATACTTGACCCTCTTGTACGGAATTCAATATTACCAGTATAGCACAATCCTGTGTCATTTGCAAGCGGATTTTGACGAAAATGAAGTGAAAATATTACCGCTCTTTAATCAGGGATATCCGGATTAACGTGTACCATACAGTGCTTTACCTTCGGAAAAGTCTTTTCGATCATGTCATGGACCATTTCAGCCGTGTCATGGGCTTCAACAAGTGTTTTGTCCGGATCCATGCGTATCTCGACTTCAACGTATATCTTAGCGCCGAAAAGTCTTGTTTTCAGTTCATCGATCCCCAGTACGCCCTCTGTGTCAAGTATGACTTCCTGCATTTTAGTAACGGTATCATCACTGCAGGATCTGTCTATCATCTTGTTGACAGCGTCAATGAAGATCTCAAGTGCCGCTTTTTCGATGAAAACGCAGATTATCACGCTTGCAAGAGGGTCAAGCACAGGCAGACCCATTCTCGCACCGAGTATACCCGCAAATGAACCGATGGATGAAAGTGCATCCGAGCGGTGATGCCAAGCATCAGCCATCAGCGCCC
>NZ_JAGS01000002.1 GCF_000526775.1 Ruminococcus albus AD2013 | reverse complement strand
AATTAAGGAGTATAAAGCAGGTCACTTGATAGTAACGGTGAAGGATCTGCTGTTAACATTGGTGAGATCCCACTTGCCGTTTACCTTGGCACCGATCATCATCTTGTAGGTCTTGCCTGGTCTGAGTTTTGGGGGAAGTATAGGTAGTGGTATTCGCCGGAATGTTCTGATCAACTATCTTCCACTTGCCTGCAAGGAATACAGCAACTCCGTAGCACTCTGCATTAGGGATTTTGGTTCCAGTTCAACCTGAACTGATGATAGGTCTTGTTGTATTGGATAGAGGAGAGTTTGGGGTAAACAGGCTTGGGTGTAACAACTATGCTGTTGGAGAAATCCTTGACGTATTTTCCGTTCAGCATTGGAATGACAGCTACCCTGTACTCTGTATTTGCAGCCAGACCACTCAGTATATAGGTAGTATCCGTTGTTCTGTCGAGCATTTTCCACTCGCCGTTGACGTAGCCTGCTATAGCGTATCTTTCAGCGCCTTCTATTTCGTTCCAGCTGAGCTTGACTGCCTTATTTCCCTTCAGATAAGATACAACGGGTGGGGTGTATACAGTACGGGTGTCAGCGCTGGCATTTATTGCCGCAACACCCGCCGATAACGCCTACAGGGACCGCGCCGCTTAACATCATAACTACACAAAGACCTGCTGCTGCTCTCTTCATATTATTTGATAAATTCTTTTTCATAATATTACACCTGACCTTTCTACATACCATCAACGTTTGCGTTTAAAAATTGCTACATTCGTATGAAAACTTGTCCATTCGAGGTTCCTCCTTCTTCAATATTTATCAAGCTAAATAATAATACGCTTGATACTTATTAACTATATTATAACATTCACAGAAAACATTTGTCAAGAATTATCCAAAAGCCTCTATTTAAAACTTTGTGAAACTTGTTAAAATAATAGTTAAACTTAAATCCGGATAAATAATAACGGTTGTATATCTTGTGGCGCGGCATTGGCGAAGCATGCTGTTTGTGCTGTAAAGTCTTTGGTTAGTTATGGATAACACCAATTTTAATAAAAATGCTTGTATTTTACAGAAGAACATGGTATTAATACTAATGTTACTAATTTTTCCGAATGGAGGATAACAATGAGCGAAGAAAGAATACCAAGAGAAGTTGAAGTCGCTAAGGAAAACACCCTGGGCGATAGAGGGATATTTTCCCGACAGATGGAAGCGTGGGAAAAGGCGCTTGAGGACTTCAAAAAGCTCCCCGAAAAGGTAGCTGCATACAAGGGCAGACTTGGCGAAAGCGCCGATACCTTGCTTGAGTTTTTAAAGCTGAGCGACGATATATCGGTAGCAGCTGACTCGATCGTGAACTATGCCCAGCGCAAGTCTGATGAGGATACGGCTGTTGCAAAGTAATCAGGGCTATGTGGGTCAGATGATGAACGGTGTTTGTTTGCGTTGAATGCAGCGAGCAGTTTTGAAAGTCCCGAGCTTATCTCGATCCCCGATGATGTGCTGAAAGGCTTCTATAAGCAGAACAGCGGGCTTGAACTGTACCGCCGTCAGCTTGAACGCATACGCCGCAGGAAAGACCATGTACTTTCGAAGCGGAGGAAAGGATCATTGCGCTGGCGGGCGAGATGGGAAATTCAGCAGATAAGAATATACTCTATGTTCTCAGATGCCGATCTTAAATTTGAGGACGCTGTTGACAGCGAGGGCAAGACTCATCAGGTGACCCACGGCAGTTATATACCGCTGGTAAAGGACGCTGACAGGGAACTGAGAAAGTCTGCATTTACTTCCATATACAAGGGCTACGGCAAATTCCGTAACACCTGCGCGGCTACCCTCGATTCACAGATGAAAGCGCTGGAATTCTATTCAAAGGCGAGAAAATTATAACTCTGCGCTGGAAGGTTCGCTTTCGGCAAATGAGGTGCCTGTGGAGGTGTATCACAACCTTATCAAGGCAGTTCACGATAATATGAACTATATGTACGATTATGTCGCACTGCGCAAAAAAGCTTCTCGGTGTTGACGAACTGCATTTCTACGATCTCTACACCCCGATAGTATCCGACTTTACCATGAAAGTCACCTTTGGAAGAGGCTAAGGAGACTGTACTGAAAGCACTTGCACCTATGGGCGAGGACTATATCGCCATACTGAAAGAGGGCTTTGAAAACCGCTGGATAGACGTATATGAGAACGAGAACAAGACAAGCGGTGCGTACTCCGCAGGTGCAAGAGTACATCCTTTTGTACTGTTAAACCACAAGGACACCCTCGACTGTATGTTCACGCTGGCGGCACGAGATGGGTCCACGCTATACATTCCTATCTCTCAAACAAAAATCAGCCTGTGGTATACAGCGATTATGTTATATTCGTGGCTGAGGTTGCTTCTACCTGCAACGAGGCTCTGCTGATGCAGTATCTCCTTGCACACACGGATGACAAGAAGGAAAAGGCATATCTCATAAACTACTTCCTTGAACAGTTCCGCCACCACTCTTTACAGGCAGACAATGTTCGCTGAATTCGAGCTGAAATGCAGTGAGATATGCGCTTCGGGCGATACCCTTACAGCTGATAGCTTTGTGAGATCTACGGCGACCTGAACAAGCTGTACTTCGGTGACGGTATCGTTCTCGATGAGGATATCAAGATGGAATGGCACGGATACCGCACTTCTACTATGATTTCTATGTATACCAGTACGCGACCGGCTATTCTGCGGCGATAGCGCTTTCACAACGTATACTGAAAGAGGGTGCACCAGCTGTTAAGGATTATATTGAAGGCTTCCTCATGGGCGGCTGCTCGGCTGACCCCGATAACACTGCTGAAAAATGCGGGCGTTGATATGTCTACCACTAAACCCGTGACCGATGCTCTCGCACTTTTTGGTGATCTGATAAAGCAGATGGACGAACTTGGCAAGTAGTATAAACCGATAAATATAATAAAAACGGAGGACAGTTCATTTAGCTATCCTCCGTTTTGTGTTATATTATTTCTTTTACTAACGGTACAAATTTCAGTACTCTTGTTATCGCATAAGACACTGCAAAAGCTATGAGCATCATCAGAATCAGCGTACCTGTGCTGCCGTGTGCAAAGGGTCAAAACTTCATAAACTACAAAGATGTGCTTGTACACGATCATGTGTATCAGGTATATCCCGAATGAGCACTTGTCGATCTCAGCCGCCGCTTTATCGAGGAAAGGTATCTCCTTGCCGTTGTCGAAAGACTTGAACAGTGAGAATACTCCTGCCGCGCAAGCACGGTGTGTACTGCAAAGTACTGATCTGCGATATTTTTCCACACGTTTGGCGGTATCAGCATCTGCGGTGTGCAGGCGGTAGTAGGTCAGGAAGATCATTCCTGCCGCGCCTATGAGTATGAATATAACGCTGAGTATCCGTCCGATCTTCAGTTTTTCGCTGTGAATGGCATATCCCATAAAGAAATACAGTGGGAAGATACTGCCTGCGAATATGTAGAAAATCAGTGTAACCACTGCCGATAAGTGTCTTAGCCGTCGTTATCACGGAATTTGCTACAAACAGCAGTCCCCAGCAGATACAGCAGTTCTTTTTTGTCAGCCGATTTTGTTATAATTCGGTAGATCGGCAACATGAGATAAAAAAGCTATCATCAGGTAAAGATACCATGTGTGTGACCAGCTCATGCCGTTTTCAGTGAAGGTATCAAACACCGCATGGCGCACGCCCTCAAGCAGGTGCGCGGGGTCTGAAATCCTTCTGATAGACTGCGTGATCGTACACTGCGAATATCTCGGCAAAAGCAAACAGGGCTATCACCATACGCGGCATATATTTCCCGAAGATCTTTTTGAGATCGATCTTTCGCTTAGCGTCCAGCATCAGCGCACCGCTCACCATCATGAAAGCAGGAACAGCCCAGTACATCAGGTTGCGCACTGTGAACAATGCTGTCATTCGCTCACGATCGTTTCTCGCAAAAGTGGCGCCTGTTATATAGCAGCCGTGCAGCACGACAACTGCTATGCAGGCAAGCGCTTTTATCCGGCTGAAATACAGTATCCTGCTTTTATTTTCGGTGTCATTGTTCATAATCAGAATACTTCGGCATCGTCGCCTACACAGCCACCCTGATCCTGATTATCATAGGAAGGCTGCTCGTCGTAGACTGCGGGCTCTTCGTAATTATATACAGGCTCTTCGTTGTAGTTATTGTTATTATCTACATCAGGCTCTTCATAGTAGGGCTCTTTTGTTACAACGGGCTCGTTTTCATTGCTTATGCCCTCAGCAGGCTTGCCTGCTACGGTCAGTGACTCGCCGTCTTTTGTCAGGCACTCTACGGAAGGTTCGTTGATATTGAGACCGAGCCTGATGGTGGAGCAGATGCTTGTGTTTACTTTCTCAACATCGTAAACAGTATTCTCATCGGAGCCGTATCTTACTGTCAGAGCTTCGCCCGAAGGTATTTCAAAGGACTGGGCAAAGCCTGTGGAAAGAAAAGCACCGTCTTTAAGCAGGTCAGCGATACACTTTCCGTCCTTGTCGAGTATCTGTATCACATAAAGGTCGATGCCTGTGTTGTTGGATATCTCGGCTCTCATCATTTCAAGCTTTTCCTCGGCCTTGGAATCTGCCTCAGCCTTGCTCTCAACGGGAGCCTTTTCTTCCTCATCTGATGTGATCACCTCCACAGCGGCAGCTGAAGAAGTGGTATCTTTTTTGGACTCGTCGTTCTTTTTGGTATCGCCGCAGGCGCTCGTGCTAAGTGCAGTAACAGCTATTACTGCAAGGATAGATGCTTTCTTCATAAGTGTAATATTCATTTTATTTTCCTCCGTTTTATCAACTCATTATAACACGTTTTACTGTGCCGTTTATGTCATATTTCCATGTGCCTTTATCGCCGTAGGTTATTTTGAAACCGCTCTGGCCTTTTTTATTTTCACACTGGAAATCGGGGTCGAATATATAGGTCTTGCCGCTGCCGCCAAAGTTGTTTATCTCGACCCATGAATGGTCGATGGATGTTCCGCGGCTAAGTGTGCAGCTGGAACTGATGAGGCGGTCAAAGCCCAGCACTTTTAGCCCATTCATCAGAAGCAGCTGCACACTTAGCCGCGGAACACATCCATCGGACCATTTCATGGGTCGAGATAAACACAACTTTGGCGGCAGCGGCAAGACCTATATATTCGACCCCGATTTCCAGTGTGAAAATAAAAAAGGCCAGAGCGGTTTCAAAATAACCTACGGCGATAAAGGCACATGGAAATATGACATAAACGGCACAGTAAAACGTGTTATAATGAGTTGATAAAACGGAGGAAAATAAAATGAATATTACACTTATGAAGAAAGCATCTATCCTTGCAGTAATAGCTGTTACTGCACTTAGCACGAGCGCCTGCGGCGATACCAAAAAGAAACGACGAGTCCAAAAAAGATATACCACTTCTTCAGCTGCCGCTGTGGAGGTGATCACATCAGATGAGGAAGAAAAGGCTCCCGTTGAGAGCAAGGCTGAGGCAGATTCCAAGGCCGAGGAAAAGCTTGAAATGATGAGAGCCGAGATATCCAACAACACAGGCATCGACCTTTATGTGATACAGATACTCGACAAGGACGGAAAGTGTATCGCTGACCTGCTTAAAGACGGTGCTTTTCTTTCCACAGGCTTTGCCCAGTCCTTTGAAATACCTTCGGGCGAAGCTCTGACAGTAAGATACGGCTCCGATGAGAATACTGTTTACGATGTTGAGAAAGTAAACACAAGCATCTGCTCCACCATCAGGCTCGGTCTCAATATCAACGAACCTTCCGTAGGGTGCCTGACAAAAGACGGCGAGTCACTGACCGTAGCAGGCAAGCCTGCTGAGGGCATAAGCAATGAAAACGAGCCCGTTGTAACAACAGAGCCCTACTATGAAGAGCCTGATGTAGATAATAACAATAACTACAACGAAGAGCCTGTATATAATTACGAAGAGCCCGCAGTCTACGACGAGCAGCCTTCCTATGATAATCAGGATCAGGGTGGCTGTGTAGGCGACGATGCCGAAGTATTCTGATTATGAACAATGACACCGAAAATAAAAGCAGGATACTGTATTTCAGCCGGATAAAAGCGCTTGCCTGCATAGCAGTTGTCGTGCTGCACGGCTGCTATATAACAGGCGCCACTTTTGCGAGAAACGATCGTGAGCGAATGACAGCATTGTTCACAGTGCGCAACCTGATGTACTGGGCTGTTCCTGCTTTCATGATGGTGAGCGGTGCGCTGATGCTGGACGCTAAGCGAAAGATCGATCTCAAAAAGATCTTCGGGAAATATATGCCGCGTATGGTGATAGCCCTGTTTGCTTTTGCCGAGATATTCGCAGTGTACGATCACGCAGTCTATCAGAAGGATTTCAGACCCGCGCACCTGCTTGAGGGCGTGCGCCATGCGGTGTTTGATACCTTCACTGAAAACGGCATGAGCTGGTCACACACATGGTATCTTTACCTGATGATAGCTTTTTATCTCATGTTGCCGATCTACCGAATTATAACAAAATCGGCTGACAAAAAAGAACTGCTGTATCTGCTGGGACTGCTGTTTGTAGCAAATTCCGTGATAACGACGGCTAAGACACTTATCGGCAGTGGTACACTGATTTTCTACATATTCGCAGGCAGTATCTTCCCACTGTATTTCTTTATGGGATATGCCATTCACAGCGAAAAACTGAAGATCGGACGGATACTCAGCGTTATATTCATACTCATAGGCGCGGCAGGAATGATCTTCCTGACCTACTACCGCCTGCACACCGCAGATGCTGATACCGCCAAACGTGTGAAAAATATCGCAGATCAGTACTTTGCAGTACACACCGTGCTTGCCGCGGCAGGAGTATTCTCACTGTTCAAGTCTTTCGACAACGGCAAGGAGATACCTTTCCTCGATAAAGCGGCGGCTGAGATCGACAAGTGCTCATTCGGGATATACCTGATACACATGATCGTTTACAAGCACATCTTTGTAGTTATGAAGTTTGACCCCTTTGCACACGGCAGCACAGGTACGCTGATTCTGATGATGCTCATAGCTTTTGCAGTGTCTTATGCGATAACAAGAGTACTGAAATTTGTACCGTTAGTAAAAGAAATAATATAACACAAAACGGAGGATAGCTAAATGAACTGTCCTCCGTTTTTATTATATTTATCGGTTTATACTACTTGCCAAGTTCGTCCATCTGCTTTATCAGATCACCAAAAAGTGCGAGAGCATCGGTCACGGGTTTAGTGGTAGACATATCAACGCCCGCATTTTTCAGCAGTGTTATCGGGTCAGCCGAGCAGCCGCCCATGAGGAAGCCTTCAATATAATCCTTAACAGCTGGTGCACCCTCTTTCAGTATACGTTGTGAAAGCGCTATCGCCGCAGAATAGCCGGTCGCGTACTGGTATACATAGAAATCATAGTAGAAGTGCGGTATCCGTGCCCATTCCATCTTGATATCCTCATCGAGAACGATACCGTCACCGAAGTACAGCTTGTTCAGGTCGCCGTAGATCTCACAAAGCTTATCAGCTGTAAGGGTATCGCCCGAAGCGCATATCTCACTGCATTTCAGCTCGAATTCAGCGAACATTGTCTGCCTGTAAAGAGTGGTGGGGAACTGTTCAAGGAAGTAGTTTATGAGATATGCCTTTTCCTTCTTGTCATCCGTGTGTGCAAGGAGATACTGCATCAGCAGAGCCTCGTTGCAGGTAGAAGCAACCTCAGCCACGAATATAACATAATCGCTGTATACCACAGGCTGATTTTTGTTTGAAAGAGATAGGAATGTATAGCGTGGACCCATCTCGTGCGCCAGCGTGAACATACAGTCGAGGGTGTCCTTGTGGTTTTAACAGTACCAAAAGGATGTACTCTTGCACCTGCGGAGTACGCACCGCTTGTCTTGTTCTCGTTCTCATATACGTCTATCCAGCGGTTTTCAAAGCCCTCCTTTCAGTATGGCGATATAGTTCCTCGCCATAGGTGCAAGTGCTTTCAGTACAGTCTCCTTAGCCTCTTCAAAAGGTGACTTTCATGGTAAAAGTCGGATACTATCGGGTGTAGAGATCGTAGAAATGCAGTTCGTCAACACCGAGAAGCTTTTTTGCGCAGTGCGACATAATCGTACATATAGTTCATATTATCGTGAACTGCCTTGATAAGGTTGTGATACACCTCCACAGGCACCTCATTTGCCGAAAGCGAACCTTCCAGCGCAGAAGTTATAATTTCTCGCCCTTTGAATAGAATTCCAGCGCTTTTCATCTGTGAATCGAGGGTAGCCGCGCAGGTGTTTACGGAATTTGCCGTAGCCCTTGTATATGGAAGTAAATGCAGACTTTCTTCAGTTCCCTTGTCAGCGTCCTTTACCAGCGGTATATAACTGCCGTGGCGTCACCTGATGAGTCTTGCCCTCGCTGTCAACAGGCGTCCTCAAATTTAAGATCGGCATCTGAGAACATAGAGTATATCTTATCTGCTGAATTTCCCATCTCGCCCGCCAGCGCAATGATTCCTTTCCTCCGCTTCGGAAAGTACATGGTCTTTCCTGCGGCCGTATTGCGTTCAAGCTGACGGCGGTACAGTTCAAGCCCGCTGTTCTGCTTATAGAAGCCTTTTCAGCACATCATCGGGATCGAGATAAGCTCGGGACTTTCAAAAACTGCTCGCTTGCATTCAACGCAACAAAACACGTTCATCATCTGACCCACATAGCCCTGATACTTTTGCAACAGCCGTAATCCTCATCAGACTTGCGCTGGCATAGTTTCACGATCGAGTCAGCTGCTACCGATATATCGTCGCTCAGCTTTAAAAACTCAAGCAAAGGTATCGGCGCTTTCGCCAAGTCTGCCCTTGTATTGCAGCTACCTTTTCGGGGAGCTTTTTGAAGTCCTCAAGCGCCTTTTCCCACGCTTCATCTGTCGGGAAAATATCCTCTATCGCCCAGGTGTTTTTCCTTAGCGACTTCACTTCTCTTGGGTATTCTTTCTTCGGCTCATTTGTTATCCTCCATTCGGAAAAAATTAGTAACATTAGTATTATACCATGTTCTTCTGTAAAATACAAGCATTTTATTAAAATTGGTTATCCATAACTAACCAAGACTTTACAGCACAAACAGCATGCTTCGCCAATGCCGCGCCACAAGATATACCAACCGTTATTATTTATCCGGATTTAAATTTAACTATTATTTTAACAAGTTTCACAAAGTTTTAAATAGAGCTTTTGGATAATTCTTGACAAATGTTTCTGTGAATGTTATAATATAGTTAATAAGTATCAAGCGTATTATTATTTAGCTTGATAAATATTGAAGAAGGAGGAACTCGAATGGACAAGTTTCATACGAATGTAGCAATTTTTAACGCAAACGTTGATGGTATGTAGAAAGGTCAGGTGTAATATTATGAAAAAGAATTTATCAAATAATATGAAGAGAGCAGCAGCAGGTCTTTGTGTAGTTATGATGTTAAGCGGCGCGGTCCCTGTAGGCGTTATCGGCGGTGTTGCGGCAATAAATGCCAGCGCTGACACCCGTACTGTATACACCCCACCCGTTGTATCTTATCTGAAGGGAAATAAGGCAGTCAAGCTCAGCTGGAACGAAATAGAAGGCGCTGAAAGATACGCTATAGCAGGCTACGTCAACGGCGAGTGGAAAATGCTCGACAGAAACAACGGATACTACCTATATACTGAGTGGTCTGGCTGCAAATACAGAGTACAGGGTAGCTGTCATTCCAATGCTGAACGGAAAATACGTCAAGGATTTCTCCAACAGCATAGTTGTTACACCCAAGCCTGTTTACCCCCAAACTCTCCTCTATCCAATACAACAAAAGACCTATCATCAGTTCAGGTTGAACTGGAACCAAATCCCTAATGCAGAGTGCTACGGAGTTGCTGTATTCCTTGCAGGCAAGTGGAAGATAGTTGATCAGAACATTCCGGCGAATACCACTACCTATACTTCCCCAAAACTCAGACCAGGCAAGACCTACAAGATGATGATCGGTGCCAAGGTAAACGGCAAGTGGGATCTCACCAATGTTAACAGCAGAATCCTTCACCGTTACTATCAAGTGACCTGCCTTTATACTCCTTAATTAATATACTTAACACAAACAACAGCCGCACCACTTGGGTACGGCTGTTTGCTTTTTGAAAAAACGTGTTATTCTATTTCTTTCTTGGTTTCCCGCCTCTCAAATATCAGGCAATACAATATCCCGGATATCCCTCCGGGGTCGAGCAAAAGGGGTTATCAGACCGATTCCACAGGTGCTTTAAAGCGCAATGCTATCAAGCCACGCCCACAGCCACACAATTATCCCTCCATAGAGCGGTGCTCCCGACGGATACCGCTTTCGTTCCTCCTCGGGAAGTTTTTTTCGTTTTTTATGCCCATAATGATAAGATAGTAATTCAGCCCCACCATCAACGCCCCCCGGCCACAAAGAATATAAATCCGCAAAGTATGTACTGCAATGTTGATCGCGACATAGTCCACCGCTCCTTTCACAAAAAGCGGCCCTGTCGTTTTCGGCAAAGGCGCCTTTTTGTTGTTATCATGCACATATCCTGCCACGAAGATTTTATGCAAACATACGTTTTTATTTTTAACCTCAGACATATTTCTGCCAAGAGTTGTACAAAAAACGTACAACTTTTTGCAGAAAAATCGCGCTGTATATAGAAGACCTTAAACGCTGATATCTTCCCTCGAATACAGTAAACAAGCCTCACCTGTCATATAAACAGTTTCATTCAGTGTAGCGTATCTTCAGGTTGCCGCCGCGCCAGCATAACTGTTACTTCCTCGTTCTTAGGACAATAGCCGTTCAGGACAGCTGCAACTACAGCCGCACAAGCGCCCGTGCCGCAGGCAAATGTCTCGCCCCGAACCTCTCTCCCATACACGCATCTTAAGAGTGTGGCTGTCTATTACCTTGATAAACTCTGTATTCACTCTCTCGGGGAAGATGGGATCATGCTCGAACTTGGGACCGATCTTCTCGATCTCCATATCGTCTATGTTGTTCATAAATACGATGCAGTGAGGATTGCCCATGGATACGCAGGTAACATTCTTCTTCTCACCTGCTATCTCAACTTCCCTGTTTACGACCATGCCGTTCTCGTCAGCAGGCAGTGTTGCAGGGTATTCTTCACAGGGTCGAGGATAGCAGCAACCCATGTCAACAGTAGCGCCGTTAACTTCGCCGTAATGTCTGCTGAGCTTTACCTTGATGATGCCTGACAGTGTCTCGATGGTCATAAGGTCGCGGGTCAACCAGGACCGTTATCTCTCATGAAACTTAGCCACGCATCTTATGCCGTTGCCGCACATCTTGCCCTCCGAACCGTCGGAGTTGAACATCCTCATACGTCCGTCAGCAACCTTTGAACGGCATACCAGTATAACACCGTCGCCGCCGATACCGAAATGTCTGTCGGAAAGGTTCAGCGCCAAAGCCCTCGGGGTTATCTATCATACGGTCAAAGCAGTTGAAGTATTACATAGTCGTTTGCCGCAGCCGTGCATCTTGGTGAAGTGCAGAGTGGTCTTTTCGCGACGCATATTGTTTATATCAACTATCTCTGTGTTGGCTCTCGTTGTACTTGCTCCTGATGGAGGAAGCGATAGCGTTTGCAGTATCGATAGAAGTCAGGCAGGGAATATTCCACTCCGACTGTCTTTCTTCTTATCTTAACTGAATCACGTGAAGGTATACGACCCTTTGAAGATGTTGAGATAACGTAGTTCACCTTG